>DATFOT010000336.1:0-4301 GCA_035265265.1 Aestuariivirgaceae bacterium
TCGATACCCATGTTCATTTCCGCGAGCCCGGCGCGGAGCACAAGGAGGATCTTCGTTCCGGCAGCCGCGCGGCCGTAATGGGCGGCGTGACCGCCGTTTTCGAAATGCCGAACACGCAGCCCCCCACCATCTCGGCGGAAACCCTAAGCGACAAGCTGCGCCTTGCCGAAACCCGCATGTATTGCGATTTCGCCTTTTATCTCGGTGCAACGAGAGAGAATGCCAAGGCGCTCGGCACGCTCGAGAAGCTGCCCGGCTGCTGTGGCATCAAGGTCTTCATGGGATCATCGACCGGCAACCTCCTCCTCGATCGTGAGGACGATTTGGAGAAGGTTCTCGCCAGCATCACCCGCCGTGCCGTTTTTCATTCCGAAGACGAAGCGCGCCTGCGCCAGCGAAAAACTTTCCAGGTGGAGAACGATCCCGCCAGTCATCCCCTCTGGCGCGATGCCGAGGCAGCGTGTTTGTCGACCAAGCGGTTGCTGCGCCTCGCGCGATTGGCCGGCAAGCGTGTTCATGTTCTCCATCTCTCGACCGCGGACGAAATCCCGCTGCTTGCTGCGGGCAGGGACATCGCTTCCATCGAAGTGACCCCGCATCACCTCACCCTCTCAGCCCCTGACGCCTATGCGAAGCTCGGCACCCGTGCCCAGATGAATCCTCCCATTCGCGATGCGTGTCATCGAGATGCCCTATGGCGCGCTCTCACGGACGGTATCATTGATGTTCTCGGCTCCGATCACGCGCCCCATACGCTCGCGGAGAAGTCGAGGGCCTATCCCCATTCGCCCTCGGGCATGCCCGGCGTGCAGACGCTCGTGCCTGTCATGCTCGATCATGTGTCGAAGGGCCGTCTCGGTATCGGCCGCTTCGTCGATCTGACCAGCCGCGGCCCCGCCCGCCTTTTCGAGATCGCCGGCAAGGGACGCATCTCTGCGGGCTACGATGCGGATTTCACCATTGTCGACCTCAAGGCGAAACGCACCATCACCAATGATTGGATCGAAAGCCGCTGCCGCTGGACACCTTATGACGGCATGGACGTGCAAGGGTGGCCCGCGGGAACGGTCATCCGCGGCAATGTCGTCATGTGGCAGGGCCGTATCGAGGGGGAACCATGCGGGCGCCCCGTGCGGTTTGGCGATATGAGCTGCGATATGCGCAAGATGGAGCAAGCATGAGCGAGACATTTCAGGCAATCGTGATCGATAAAACTCCCGAGGGACAAAAGGTCGAGCTTCGTCGGCTCACCGATGCCGACCTCATGGACGGGGATGTGACAATTGCCGTCGAGCATTCGACGGTGAACTACAAGGACGGCCTGGCCATTACCGGCAAGGCGCCGATCATTCGCCGTTACCCTCTCGTTCCCGGTGTCGATTTCTCCGGCACGGTCATCACCTCCGCGCATGAGGATTTCAAGAAGGGCGATAAGGTCGTGCTCAACGGCTGGAGCGTGGGTGAGAGCCACCATGGCGGATATGCCGGCCGTGCACGGGTCTCCGGCGATTGGCTCGTGCCGATCCCCGAAGAGTTTTCCACCGCCGACGCCATGGCGATCGGCACCGCGGGCTTCACCGCCATGCTCGCCGTCTTGGCGCTGGAAGAGCAGGGGGTGAGACCGGGTGAGGGCGATGTGCTGGTCACCGGCGCCGCGGGCGGTGTCGGATCCATGGCGATCTCCCTCCTCTCCGAACTCGGCTATAGAGTCACCGCCTCGACCGGCAGGCTTTCCGAAGATCCCTATCTAAAATCGATTGGCGCGGCGAATGTCGTCGATCGCAATGAATTTGCCGTGCCCGCCAAGCCCTTGGGCAAGATGCGCTGGGCCGGGGCAATCGACAGCGTCGGCTCGACGACCTTGGCGAATATTCTGTCGCAAACCAGCTATGGCGGCACCGTCGCGGCCTGCGGTCTCGCGCAAGGATCGGATCTGCCGGCGACCGTCATGCCCTTTATTCTACGCGGCGTGAGGCTGGTCGGCATCGACTCGGTTCATTGTCCCAAGGCCAGGCGTCTCGCCGCATGGGAGCGGCTGGCGCGCCATCTCGACAAGGCGAAGCTTGCCGCAATGAGCGCGCATGTGAAACTGGCTGACGTGCCCCGCATCGCCGCCGATATTGTTCAGGGCAAGGTGCGCGGCCGCATCGTCGTTGATCTTTGACGGAATTAGCGAGAACGCCCGCCGCTATTACTGCGTCATGCGGATGACGGTGAACTCGCCGGCCCGGATCCGCGACGAGAGCCTTTCCGTCATGACCGCCACCGGTTCTTCCCCATAGGTCGCGATCATGTCGGATAAAGCTGCGAAGATCGCCGCCGTTGCGACGCAATCTGAATCGATCCCGTCGAACAGCGCCTCTTCCCAGGCGTCTAGAATATACCGCAGCGCCACCTGCTTCGGCTCCCGCGCAGCCGCGTCGGCGGCAGTCTTCTCTGGCGTGTTTTCCATGGTCCCTGATCGGTTTGAAAGCTGTCCCCTGGCGCAAGAACTAAGGTCCCACCCGTCGTCCTTCGCCAGAGACGAATTTACCATGGCCGTTCACCGCACCGCGCGGTCGAGTCGCAAAGAAGGTTAATATCCAAAGACCTTGTTCACGATGCCGGCCAGCCCTGGGGTGAGTTCGAGCGTGTCGATCTCGCGGTGATCGACCCAGCGCACCGCTTTCGCATCATCCGCGGCGGCGGCCTCGCCCGACTCGAATTGGGCGATGAACACGGCGATGACGACGTGCTTTTCCGGCCGGATGATCTCGTTCCAGCCGATGATCTCGCCAAGGCTTGCATTGATGCCGGTTTCCTCTTTTAATTCGCGCAAGGCCGCGTCCCGCAAGCCTTCGCCCCGCTCCACATGGCCGCCGGGCAGGCTCCACCGGTTTTCGAACGGCGGCCTCGCCCGCTGCGTCAAGAGCACGCGCCCGGCTTGCACGACGCACACGCTGACGCCAATTGTCGGCCCCGGGGAAGATTTTTCGTTGCGAAGGCCCATGCCGGTCTTCTCGTTGTAAGGGCAGGCTTATGTGCGGACTTTACAGCTTCAAGCGCAGTGCGGAAGAGGTGAGATCGCTTTTTGGCTATGCCGAGAGAGCAGAGTTTCCGCCGCGCGACTATGTCGCCCCGGGCGGCCCCATCGGCATCGTGCGAACGATTGGCGGCACTCGCCACTTCGCTTTGGTGCGCTGGGGATTCGTTCCTTCCTGGGCGAGCGACATCAAGCCGGGCAAACCCCTCATCAATGCCCGCGCCGAATCCGTTCTGGAGAAGCCGACGTTCCGCAATGCGATGTCACGGCGTCGTTGCCTCATTCCTGCCGATGGCTTCTACCAGTGGAAGGGTGATGTTCCAGGCAGGAAACAGGCGTTTTACGTTCACCGTCCCGATCATGAACTCTTCGCGCTCGCCGGACTCTGGGAACTCTGGACGGGCGCCGATGGCAGCGAAATCGAAACGGCAGCCGTCATAACCACGCGGCCGACATCATCGCTCTCGGAGATTCATGACCGCATGCCCGCGATCATCATGCCGGAAGATTTCACGCGCTGGCTCGATACCGACAGCCATTCCGCCAGTGATGCCGCCAAACTGCTCGTGCCTCCACCTGACGATTATTTCTCCCCCGAGCCTGTCGAGCTGCGGCGACCGGCTTCGCCGAAGCCTGCCTCCAGGGCTGCTCCCGAATCAAAACCCGCCGATCAGCTGAAACTGCTCTGAACCCGAAAATCTATTTCCCCTCGATGAACCTCTGCCCCATCGACATCACCGCGTTCACCTCATAGCCAAGCTCTTCATAGAAGGCCTTCACATCCATGTTGTCCTGCCGGACGAGCAGATTGACTTTCCACACCCCGCGCTCCTTGAGCCACTTCTCGCCTGCGCGAATAGTAGCCGCGCCGATGCCGCGTCTCTGGAATTTCGGATCGACGGCGACATAATAGAAGCTGCCGCGATGCCCGTCATGACCCACCATGATCGATGAAACCACCCGAGTTCCGCTTAAGCCCACAAGAATTTCGGAATTAGCTTTGCCTCGCGCAAAGTTGATGTCCTTGCGCGGATCGTTCCACTGCCGCGTCAGCCCGCAGCTCTGCCACAGTGCAACGACGGCCTCCATATCGTGTTCTTCTAGGGCACGGAAGACAAGTTCATCCGCCATCCGGCAGCACCTTTCCCGGGTTCAGTATGCCTTTGGGATCGAAGAGCCGCTTGAGGCCAATCATCATCTCGATCTCCGCCGGTGATTTGATCTTCGCCATCATTTCCCTTTTGAGCCGGCCGATGCCGTGCTCGGCGCTGATCGATCC
>DATFOT010000337.1:0-3649 GCA_035265265.1 Aestuariivirgaceae bacterium
TAGAAACAGTGCGCCAAGCACGAATAGGAAGGAACGTCCTTCCATTGCAGTCTCCAAGTTTCCTCTCCAGGAATGATTCACTTGGAAGTGCAACGTTCCTCGCGCTTGGCTTCGCTGCTGGAAAACGTTGTCCGTGCTTAACATGCTTTACTGCGATGGCACGCTGGCTAGAATTTTCGCTCGACCATCATCAATCGCAATTCGGAGATTGCCTGCGAGGGGTTGAGGCCCTTGGGACAGGCCTTGGCACAGTTCATGATGGTGTGACAGCGATAAAGCCGGAACGGATCTTCGAGTGTATCCAGGCGCTCGCCGGTCGCTTCGTCGCGGCTGTCCTTGATCCAGCGCGCCGCTTGCAGCAGCGCGGCTGGACCGAGGAAGCGCTCGCTGTTCCACCAATAGCTCGGACAAGAAGTCGAGCAGCACGCGCACAATATGCACTCATAAAGGCCGTCGAGCTTCTCCCTGTCCTCCGGAGTCTGCCTCCACTCCTTTTGCGGGGTAGGAGATTTCGTCTGAAGCCATGGCTCAATGACAGTCAGTTGAGCATAGAAGTTGGAGAGATCAGGAACCAGATCCTTCAGCACCGGCTGGTGAGGGAGCGGATAGATAAGGACTGCAGCTCGTTCCTGCTTGTCGTCCTCCGACATGCTTTTGGTGCAAGCAAGCGTATTCTGGCCGTTGATGTTCATCGAGCACGAGCCGCATATTCCCTCGCGACACGAGCGTCGGAAGGTGAGCGTGGGATCGATGTTATTTTTAATCCAGTTCAGCCCGTCAAGGACCATTGGGCCGCAATCATCGGTATCGACAAAATAGGAGTCCAACCGCGGCGGATCGTCGTCATCAGGGTTCCAACGATAAATCCGGAATTCGCGCGGCGCTTGTGATTGGGGCCGCGGCCAAGACCTGCCGGAGCGCACGCGCGAGTTAGAAGGAAGACGGAACTGAACCACTCGACTTTCCTTTGAAGCGCCGGCGGACATGTCATGCCGGCGACCGGCCAAGCCAATCACGCGCCAGCGGTGGGCGAAATAACTTTGGTTAACCGCGCGGCATCTTTTCAGTGTTGCGATTAGCCGCGCAGAACGGATTACAGCACACCCCGCCAACCCACCACTCTGGTCAGCTCCGTTCCTGGTCTTCGTGCGTGTGGCGCTTGTCACCTTCGACACCGCCGCCCGATACTACGGATTTTCGGCCGCTGATGGGCGCACCAGGCGCCGCATCGTCATGAGCTTTCCCACCCTTTTCGGAATGCTGGCGATCCTGCCTGGCAGAACCGGGGCCGCGACCGTTCGGTGCTGGAATTCTTGTTCGGCATCATCGATCCTGCTGATAGCCTTGGTTGGTGGTGTTTTGCTTGATGTTACCGTGCCGGCCTTGTGTGTCGAAGTTTTCACGACCGGGAATTTTGTCCTCGATCACTACATTCGGGTCCGAACCTGGTCCTTTATTGCTCCGCTGCTCAGGCGGGACGGGCGGCATCTTTGACATGGATTTCTGCTCCTTTCAGGGCCGGTTTACCAACTTAATTGGGTCCGCGTGCGGACGTTCCTTTTTTTCGATGATTGCGCCGGTCCGCTCACTGTCGAAACAAGCATAGGAACGATGCGAGCCGCAGAGCGATAACAGGTGAACGATACAGAGGAGCGCAGCATGGACCGCGACGAACTCAACGAGCCACAGCCATCGCAATACGCCAACACGGCACAGGTGAAGGAATCGGACCGCGCCCTGCTTCCAGGTATCACCGGTAGAGAAGACGATTTGGGCGTCGATCCCGCATCTCTCGCAGCTGTAGATGTCGACCAGCCAATTGGCGCACAGCCTCGTAGTGCTGTGACCGGCCAACACCAGCCCGGCATGGGAGCCAACGAGACGGTGGACGGACTGAGCGGCACGGAAGAGGCCCTACGCGCAGCGGCGGAGGACGAGGCCGAAGCCGATGATTTCGAGGACCTTCCGGTGTTTGACCGGGCCGACGCCATTCCGAAGATAATCTGAACCAAAATTATGAGCGACGATCTAGAACAGAGAATACGTCAGCGGGCGTACCGCCTGTGGATTGAGGAGGGCCAGCCGCAGGGTAAAGCCGAGGCCCACTGGGAGCTGGCGCGGATAGCCATTGCGCTTGAGGACGCCAAGCCGCAAATGCAGAGACCCATAGCCGGTCCGACTGCCGAACCAGTCGATGCCTGGGCGAACCAGGGCGAGTTTCCGACCCTCACCGATCAAGGCGAGCAGCATGCTCCCGGCGAACGGGTCGATCCCGACAGCTGAAGCCGTAAGCAGCAAACAATGTTCATTTCCGACCATTTTAGCGGAACGGATCGGCCGTCCTAGACCCACGGCCTGCTCGAGACTCCAAATATCTGCCCCGTTCATTTACACAGTCATTTACGCGTCTTGCCAGGCCACCCGCGGTAGCCATCTAAAAACCAAAAGACATTCCAGTGTGTCGTTTACCGGACCGACGCAGGCGCCTTCTCAGAATAGCTTTCCGAGGATGGGCAGGCTGCATCCCTCGGTTTACATCGGAGTTGGAATGGCTCGTGTCTCTCGTCACCCCTGGACTGCTGAAGAGATTGATCTGCTTTACTCACTTATCAAAGGCGGCGCCTCGCCGGCTCGCGCTTCCGTGGTGTTGAAGCGTCCAATGTTGGCGGTTCGAAGCAAAGCGAGAGCGTTGGGTAGGCCATTCCCGGATTCGAGACAGGTAAGAGCAACAAGGCTGAGCCGGGAAGCGAGCGAACTGAAGGCGATCGAACAATCGTCAACGAGAGCGGAAAGCAGGAGAAGCGACCCAGCCCATTTAGGACCAAATGCAAAACGTCGCGTCGCGCAAGTGCCGCGACTGAATTTAGCAAACGTGCTCCTTGTGCTGCCAGGTCTCTCATAGTTCCGCTCTCGGTCTACGCCCGGGGTCGCTGGTTTTTGAAACCATTCAGGCCAGCGGCAGTTGGTATGATAATGAACTCCCTCTGGAACAAGGATCCGGCATGAAGGTAAGCAACAACCAAACTCCAAGTGAAGGCGACGAGGGGGTCTCCAGGAAGACCTTGAATGACTGGCAGCGCAAAAATGCTGATTTGCAAAAGCAAGACGAAGCCGCTCGCACGAGGAAACCCGGTAACCAGGTCGGTAAGCAAGCCGAAGGTTAGTTTTACGGCACAAGCCTGCCTTTTGAGCGCCGCCACGCACCGTCCCCGCCGCTCCATTCTCAAGAAATCCCATGTGCCGCTGGATTGCCTATCGAGGCGAAACAACTGCCTTCGAACACTATGTCACTGAGCCTGAGCATTCGCTAGTAACGCAAAGTCTCCGGGCTTTGCAGGCGACGACCGGCACAAACGGCGATGGGTTTGGCTTGGGATGGTACGGAAATCATCCGGAGCCGGGGCTCTATCGGGAAACCCGCCCGGCCTGGTCGGACGAGAACCTGCGCTACCTTTGCCGACATTTATACTCACACCTTTTCTTTGCGCACGTCCGTGCGGCAACCGGCACCGCGGTAACGAGGCAGAACTGCCATCCGTTTGCATGCGGCCGATGGATGTTCATGCACAATGGGTTCATTGGAAGCTGGAACCGCTTGCGTCGGCGCGTGGAAAGTATGATTCCTGATCAGCTTTATCCATCCAGGGTC
>DATFOT010000338.1:0-2463 GCA_035265265.1 Aestuariivirgaceae bacterium
ATGCCCTGCGGCGGAACACCACCACCTCGTCGAGTTCCGGCGCATCGGTGGTATCGAGATGGGCCTTGATACGCTGGCGTAACGCGTTTGAATCGCAGTCGAACATAAATCTTGCCGCAAGCGAGATCCGCGGCCCCTCCACCACGCAGATATATCCCTCCTCGCGCATGGCGTCATCGGGCTTGAGTCCCGTCTCCTCCTGCAGTTCACGAGCGATGTTCGTCTCGATCTCCAGCCGGTCTTCATGCACATCCTCGCTGCTCAAAGAACCGCCGACCGGATAGACGAGCCCCGATGTGGAGGTGTGCGGTGCCATCCGTCCGAACAGCACATGGCCCTCCCTCGACTGGAGCACGCTCGAGCCGAAGCAATTGCGCGCGCCGGTTTCCGGGAAACCCTGCTCCCGCCAATAAAGGAAGCCGGCAAAACTCGCCGGCTGGACAGTGCCGCTGAGCGCGTCGCCAACAAACTCCCACTTCGTCAGCATGAAGACATCGCCATTGTGGAGCGTGGGATTTTCCTGAACGGCCTTCTTCCAGAATTTCTCGATCTTTGCCCGATTGGCTTCGTCATAAGTCCAGGGCGAGCGATCGACCGACAGTGAAACGGTGGAAAGCTTCCTGATTGCGGCCATGCTCGTCGCGGGCTTCAACCACTTTCCATGTCCCGGTGCAGCACCGCCGTCAGGCATCCGACCGCTCCGGCCGCTTTCGACAGTTCACCGACCGGCGTCGTGATGCAGCGCACGCCCAGTCCCTCATAAAGCGCCTGCGCCTGCGGACAGCCCTCGACCATGAGAATTGTCCGCGGCCCCAGCGTGACAAAGTTCATCGCCCGGCCGCGCTGCGCCTCCAACTCATCCGGTATGAAGGCAACGTGATATCCACGCGCCCGCAATGCTCTCACGCAGGCATAGGGTGTCCGCCGCGGCCAGCCGATGGCGAGGTCCTTGTCCACGATGCGAAGCATCCCCATGAGGTGCATGGTGCCATAGGGCAGGTCGACCGCGATCGTGCCGACGCCGATCTCGTCGAGAATTCCGCCGACTTGCCGAATGCCGTCGTCATTGGTTCGCAATCCCCTGCCGATGATCACCGTTTTCGAATCGAGCCAGATGGCATCGGCTCCCTCGAAAATGGCAGCGCCCGTCAGGGTTTTCAGGATCGGGATCCCAAGCTTCGCGAGTGTAGCGGCGATGAGCCGTTCCTCGCCGGCTCTCTGGGTCGAGGCCGGCCGCGCCACGATTGCTCCTTGGGGCGTCATGAACATCAGGTCGGCGCAGAACATCTGGTTGGCTCGAACCTCGCTTTCAGCCGAGACATAATGCACCGCCGCGCCCGCCGCCCGGTAGGCGTCCGCCATCGCCTCATGCTCGCGCACCGCCGCCTCGAGGTCCAGCGGCGCCAGCTGCAAAGCGCTGTTATGATCACGCGACGCAATGATCTCGCGGCCCGGCCGGTGCAGCAGCACCGATCTGAGCGGCATCCATTCACTGTTTTGCCCGCACGCCGCCCACAGCGAGCCGATTTCTTCGGCATGTGTTTTGAGCCGCGGACTCCACCCCTCGCCGCCATAGGCAGCTGCACCGAAAGTGCCGGTCGATCCCATTTCCATGGTGGTACTCCTAAACGGTTTTGCCGGCGCAAGAAAGATGTGCGCCGGTTCATCTTGATCTTTCTTGCAGCGAGGCTATTTGATGCCCAGCGTGTCCAAGAGGAGCATCGGAATGACCAAGCTGATCACATCACTCCTCGCCGGTCTTGCCGTCATGGCAGGCGCGGCCGCGGCCTTCGGCCAGGCTTCCGACGACCCTGAGCTCCTGTTCAAGAAAACCACCGTTTTCCGCTTCTTCTCCCCTGATGCAAAGCTCTCTACCTATGCCATCGATGACCCCGACATTGCCGGTGTGGCATGTCATTTCACCGTGCCGGAGATCGGCGGCTGGTCGGGCTGGGCGGGATTCGCGGAGGAGCGTTCGGAGATATCGATTGCCTGCCGGCAGATCGGCCCGATCACCATCAAGAATAAATTCGAGCAGGGCCACGAGATCTACCGCCAGCGCCGGTCGCTCTTCTTCAAGAAGATGCAGATCGTCCGCGGCTGCGACGCGAAGCGCAATGTGCTGGTTTATCTGGTCTACAGCGACCGCATCGTCGAGGGCTCGCCGCAGAATTCCACATCCACCGTGCCGCTCATGCCCTGGGGCACTGCGGCGGCGCCAAGATGCGCCGATTATCTCACCAAGTGACCGGCACCTGCTAGGGTTCTTCCGCCGGCATGCCATTGCCCTCGGTTATCCGCGAATTGAGCCGCTCCATGATCTCGTTCAGCGATGGCTCCGCGGGTGCGGCCGCCTCTTCTCTCGTTTCTGCCGCCGCATGGGTACCATTCTGCCTCGACCTCGCCCGCTTGGCTTCTTCCAGCACCGGTGTGGTCAGCTCGATCAGCCCGTTGAATTCCCTC
>DATFOT010000339.1:0-5582 GCA_035265265.1 Aestuariivirgaceae bacterium
TCTCCCACAAGCGTCATGCGCGCACTTGATCCGCGCATCTCTTTCGTCTTTCGCAGTGAGATGGCCGGATCAGGTCCGGCATGGCGAATGAGCGCATTTCTTCGTTCGTCACCCTGACGAAAGTCAGGGTCCAGCTTTGAGTAATGAAGCTGGATTCCGGCGTTCGCCGGAATGACGATAGGGGGCGATCAATCGCTATGCGATTGATCCTCTCAACCCTCACTGTTAGGTTGCAGATGGAGTTGGTGCACGACTCTAGGGTTGTTACGGACCTCACCACTAGCGGCTAGCAATGGCCGGCGATTGCTTACCCGTGCTTCGGCCGGGGAGGCGCTGTCGCATGTCCAGGGCGAAAGCCTAAAGGGCAGCGCAGCCGTCTAGTGGCGGTTCGTAAACTCCCCGGTCACCAGCAACGATGCTGGTGACCGCCGAACCGCAAGGCCAGGGGGCAATCATGCTCGGCAAGAAACCAATCGACTTTATTATGCGCCAGTTCCACGACGTGATGGAGCTGCTCCGGGACTACGACCGCGACCAGGGCTTCGTGCCCGACGCCGACCAGCTCGTGCTGCTGGAGAAACTCGAAAGGCAGATTCTCGACGGCTACATCGCCATCCACAAACTGCGCGAGCGGGTGAAGACCGCCTGAAAACTCGCCTCCTTGTTGCGGAGGGGCACGGCGTTGAGTTGGTTATCCTTTGCCGATTTTCGTCGGGGTGACGAGATGGTTAAAACGTCATGCGCGGACTTGATCCGCGCAGCTGCCATTGCGCGAGCGCGGCGGGTTCCTTTTCCCTCCCCCTCGTGGGGAGGGACGTCTGAGCGAAGCGAAGACAGGGTGGGGTTCTGCGCGAGGGCCTACCCCACCCCCAGCCCCTCCCCACGAGGGGGAGGGGACTTGTAATTGCTGCGTTACTCCGTACACAGACTTACCTCAACTGCACCCGCTCGTGCTCCCGCACGTTTCGCACTTCAAACAGGTGCCGTTCCGCACCATGGTGAAATTGCCGCATTCCCCGCAGCTTTCGCCTTCATAGCCCTTCATCCGCGCCATCTCGCGCTGCGCATCGACGATGATGGCCGTCGGTGCCGCGGCCGGCAGCGCGACGGATGCGCTGTGGTCGTAGGCGACCGCCGCCGCCGCCGCGCTCACCATCGTTTCCGCCCGCTCGCGCAGCGCCATGACGCTGTTGCCGCCACCCGCGGTAACCCCGCCCTGGATGACGACGACATTGGAGAGATTGCGCTGGCGCACATAGCCCGTGGACATGATCCTGACAGCCGGCACCGAGGCCGGCGGCCGCGCCGCTTCGCTGCCCGTGCTCTCCCCCTTGCCCAGCACGTCGAACCCGATATCCGCCGGCTCCACATGCGCAAGATCATGCCGCCCCAGATAGGATACGGCGAGCTCGCGGAAGATGTAATCGAGCATCGAGGTGGCGTTCTTGATGGTATCATTGCCCTGCACCTGGCCCGCGGGCTCGAAGCGCGTGAAGGTGAAGGCCTCGACGAATTCCTCGAGCGGCACGCCATATTGCAGGCCGACCGACACCGCTATGGCGAAATTATTCATCATCGCCCGCAGCGCCGCGCCCTCCTTGTGCATGTCGATGAAGATCTCGCCGAGCCGCCCGTCGTCATATTCGCCGGTGCGCAGATAGACCTTGTGCCCGCCGACGATCGCCTTCTGCGTATAGCCCTTGCGCCGCTGCGGCAGCCGCGTCCGCGCCGCCGCCCGCTCGATCTCGACGATCCGCTCCACCACCCGCTCGGCAAGAGCTTCCGCCCGCGCTGCCTGCGGCTTGGCGAGCAGCTGGTCCACCGCGTCGATCTCGTCCTCTTCCTCATCGGCGATGAGCTGTGCGGAGAGCGGCTGCGACAGCTTCGATCCATCGCGGTAAAGCGCATTGGCCTTGAGCGCCAGCTTCCACGACAGCGCATAGGCCGAAAGGCAATCCTCCACAGTGGCGTCGTTCGGCATGTTGATGGTCTTCGAGATCGCGCCCGAGATGAACGGCTGGCTTGCCGCCATCATCCTGATGTGGCTGCCGACCGAAAGGCACCGCTTGCCGAGCCGGCCGCACGGGCTGGCGCAGTCGAACACCGGCAGATGCTCGAGCTTGAGATGGGGCGCGCCCTCCAGCGTCATCGCCCCGCACACATGCACATTGGCGCGCTCGATCTCCGCCTTGCCGAAGCCGATGCGCC
This sequence comes from Aestuariivirgaceae bacterium, assembly GCA_035265265.1. Lineage (GTDB taxonomy): Bacteria > Pseudomonadota > Alphaproteobacteria > Rhizobiales > Aestuariivirgaceae > DATBLQ01. The sequence continues at coordinate 2,209 of DATFOT010000339.1, forward strand.
CCAGCATGTCCAAGCTGTAGTCGCCGAGCTCTTCATCGGTGAGCTTCAGCACGTCGCGGCAGAAATCATCGCCGAGCGTATAGCGGTTGAACACGAATTTGATGTCGAAGGCAGACGCGAGGCCAGCCTCGATCTTCAGGATCTGGGTATCCCCGAAACCCCGCGCCTTCAGCGCCGCATGATGGAGGGCAGGGGCCTCGGCAAGCGTGCCATGGCCGACCGCATAGGCGATGATGTCCTCGATCTCGTTCGCCGGATAGCCGAGCGTCCGCAATGCTTCCGGCACGGCCTGGTTGATGATTTTGAAATAGCCGCCCCCGGCAAGCTTCTTGAATTTCACCAGCGCGAAATCGGGCTCGATGCCGGTCGTGTCGCAATCCATGACGAGGCCGATCGTGCCCGTCGGCGCGATCACCGTTGCCTGCGCATTGCGATAGCCGTGCCTCATGCCGAGCTCGACCGCCCGCTCCCAAGCGGCAATCGCCCGCTCCACCAGCACTCCATCCGGGCAATTGCCGTGATCGAGCGCCACGGGCGGTGTCGCCAGGCCCTCATAGCCCGATGTCTCGCCGCGCGCCGCGCGCGCATGATTGCGTATGACCCTTAGCATCGGCTCGCGATTGCCCTTGAAGCCGGCAAAGGGGCCGAGCGCTGCCGCCATCTCGGCCGAGGTCGCATAGGCGACGCCGGTCATGATCGCCGACAGCGCGCCGCACAGCGCGCGGCCTTCCGGCGAATCATAGGGAATGCCGGCGGTCATCAGCAGCCCGCCGATATTGGCAAACCCTAAGCCGAGAGTGCGGAACGCATAGGAAAGCCGGGCGATCTCGCGCGAGGGGAACTGCGCCATCATCACCGAAATTTCGAGCACGATGGTCCACAGCCGCACCGCATGCTCGAACGCCGCCACGTCGAACCGCCCCGTCGCCGGATCGCGGAACTGCAGGAGATTGAGCGAAGCGAGATTGCACGCCGTATCGTCGAGGAACATATATTCCGAGCACGGATTGGATGCGCGGATTTCACCCGAGGCAGGGCAGGTGTGCCAGTCGTTGATGGTGGTGTGGAACTGGATGCCGGGGTCGGCCGAGGCCCATGCCGCATGGCCGATCTTCTCCCACAGCGCGCGCGCCTTCACCGTCTTCGCCACGCCCCGCTTCATCCGCCATTTGAGGTCGAAACTTCCGTCGGCCTCCACCGCCTTGAGGAAACCATCCGTGACCCTCACCGAATTATTCGAATTCTGGCCCGAGACGGTGCGATAGGCCTCGCCGTCCCAGTCGGTGTCATAGGTATCGAAGGCGATGTCGCTGTGGCCCTGCCGCGCGAACTGGATCACCCGCTTGATGTAATTGTCGGGGACCTGCTGGCGGCGCGCCTCCTTCACGGCCCGCTTCAATGCCGGGTTCTTCTCGACATCGAAGCAATCATCGCCCGAGCCCTCGCAATTCACGCAGGCCTTCATGATCAGCCCGAGATGCCGCTTCACCACTTTCGAGCCGGTGACGAGCGCGGCGACCTTCTGCTCTTCCTTCACCTTCCAGTCGATATAGTCCTCGATGTCGGGATGATCGACGTCGACCACCACCATCTTCGCTGCGCGCCTCGTCGTGCCGCCGGACTTGATGGCACCCGCCGCCCGGTCGCCGATCTTGAGGAAGCTCATCAGGCCCGACGATTTGCCGCCGCCCGACAGGGGCTCGTTCTCGCCTCTCAAATAGGAGAAGTTCGAGCCCGTCCCGGAACCATATTTGAACAGCCGCGCCTCGCGCACCCACAGATCCATGATCCCGCCCTCATTCACGAGATCATCCGAGATCGACTGGATGAAACAGGCGTGCGGCTGGGGGCGCTCATAAGCGGATTTGGATTTGAGAACGCGGCCTGTCCGATGGTCGGCGTAATAATGCCCCTGGCTCGGCCCGTCGATTCCATAGGCCCAGTGCAGCCCGGTGTTGAACCATTGCGGGGAATTGGGCGCGCATTTCTGCGTGGCCAGCATGAAGCACAATTCGTCGTGAAAGGCTGAAGCATCCTCTTCCGTTTCGAAATAGCCGCCCTTCCAGCCCCAATAGGTCCAGGTGCCGGCAAGCCGGTCGAACACCTGTTTCGCCGAGGTCTCACCCCCGCGGCGCTCCTTCTCCGGCAGCGCTGCAAGCTTTTCCTCATCGGCAACCGATCGCCTGAGCCACGACGGCACGCCGCTCTCTTCGACAGGCTTCAGCGCCTTTGGCACGCCGGCGCGGCGGAAGTATTTCTGCGCAAGAATATCGGATGCGACTTGGCTCCACGCTGAGGGCACCTCGACGCCGCTTGCCCTGAACACCACCGAACCGTCCGGATTCCTGATCTCGCTGTCGGTATGGCAGAACTCCACTCCCTCATAAGCCGATTGTCCCGATGTCGTGTAACGCCGCTCGATCCGCATGGTCTGACCTCTTTTGTGTCTAACCTGCCGGCTCCTCCGAACCGGCAGACAAATCCTCATTCGCTGGAACAGGGCTCCAGCGTTGCCAACGCGCCTCACGCGCGCGGAAGAACCCCCCTCCCGCGTTTCGGAAGTCTGATGGTTTTGAATTCTCTCCCGGGATTGCCCCCGGGTTTTAGCGTCGCCCCAATGGCCCTCAACTGATCGAAGTCTAAGCTCAGCCCTTGAGACGCGTCAACACCTAGTGTGTTAATAAGGTGTTAACCACAAGATATTGTGCCTTATCCACAACACTTATGAACAGTCCGAGTTCCGCACGATTCGCCGCTTTCCCGCAAGAAATACGCCCACTTATCCGCTGGAATCAGAAGCGGTCCGTCTCCCTTATTCACAATGGGCGAAGATCGGCCGCACGCTTAAAACAATCCTGCGCGAAACTGAGCTTCGCAAAAGAGCGCCATCTCAAAGGGGTGGAATCGACCACCATATCGGTTAGTTCCCTGTCCCGATTCGGCTAGAGTTGAACCATGATCAGGCTGGCATTGGCTGTGTTGTTTGCGATTCTGGGAATGAGGGGGGAGGCCCGCGCCATCAATTGGCAGGGCCATGACGACTGGCTGGCAAATTCGCCCCATGCGCTCGAACTCAAGCGCGAATTAAAGGATGCCCGCCCGCGCCCGTCCGAAGCGCCCGGCCAGCCGAAATGCCAGGAGCGCGAGGATGTCGGCAAAGTGCCCGTCAATCCCTACGAGCCCGTGCCGCTTCTGTGCGATGAGAGGCCCGTGAACTGAGCCGCTGAATTCTGAATATCTTGCGGTGCCGCTTACTGGACGCGCGCCTCCGCGCCGAGTCCGGGACCGGGCACCCACATTTCGCCCGCCGCCACGATGCAGGAAATCTTCTTGCCATTGGTGATCAGCAGCGACCATGTGCCTTTTTCGGAGAT
>DATFOT010000340.1:0-7645 GCA_035265265.1 Aestuariivirgaceae bacterium
AACCAATCCGCCGGCCATGGCAATCACCGCCAGGAAAAGCGCGACCCAAGGTATAGGATAGGATTGATGCGCGCACTGCCATGATGCCAGCGCAAAATTGAACTGACTGGATGCAAGCCACGCCGCTGGACCGAGGATGAGGCCGCACCAGGCGGCGAGGTAGCGTGAATAGCCCGCCCGTCTCACCATCGCGGCACCCAATAGAGCAGCACATAGATGGGCATCCAGCTCAGCACGACGAAATCCCAGTAGACGCCGTTGTCTTCCGTATCGCTGAAGCGCTTTCCCGTTGCATGACGCGTGAACATCAAGGCGGTCAGCACGATCGTATCTGCCACGTCGGTCAGAAGATGCACGGTATGGAGGCCGAGCAGGAACCACAGGATCGAGCCATAGGCATTTGTGTCCCACGAAACCTTGAGCTGAGGGAATTCGAATCCGCGGATCACCAGGATGAAGATGCCGAGCATCGACATCAGCACCAGTCCGGCCCGAACCAATGGCAGGTTCTCTTCTCGCGCCCAGTTCTTCAAGAAGTGATTGGGCACCACGCTGGCCAGCATGACGAAGGTGATGATGCTGCCGGGCAACAGGCCAGGCGGTGGCGCTCCAAGCGGCCACTGCGGGTTGATGCTCATCAAATAGAGATAAGTCCCGATCGCCAGGGCGAAGGCGGTTCCTTCAAGGGTGATGAATGCGAGCGTCCCCCAGAACATGGTCGTGCGCGGACCAAATCCGTGTGTCTGAAGCTTGCTGAGGTCGAGGTCGCCTTTCATTCCTCATCCTCCGGCACGGACTTTGGCCAGAACCAGCCGATCAGCGTCACCCCGACGGGCACCGCTCCCCATACCACGGCCCATGGCGTGAAGATGGAGCCGATCAGGGTTGCGCTGGCCGTCACTGCGGCGAGGAACGGCCAGATCGACGGCACGGGCGAAGACTCCCTGAGATCCGGTTGGGCTTCCGCCGTGGTGGTGACGACAAGCTCCCGCGATTCCACTTTAAGCCCGTGCGCTTCCGCCAATCCGCCCGCCGTCCACAGCGGGTCGCTGGCGCCGACGACCGGGATGCGCGCGAAATTATAATCCTGCGGCGGCGATGTCGTTGTCCATTCCAGCGTTCCGGCATTCCAGGGATTTGGCCCCGCCGGTTCCCCTTTCCGGATGCTGTATATGATGTTCCAGGCAAGGATGACGAAGCTCGCCGCGAGCACCACGGCCGACGCGCTGACGAAGAAGTTCATGCTGCCCCAGCCGCTCTCGAGCGGATAGGTATAGATCCGCCGCGGCATGCCGTTCAGGCCGAGGATATGCATCGGAAAGAACGCGGCATTGAAGCCGATAAAAGCCAGCCAGAAATTCCAGCGCCCGAGGCGCTCGCTCATCATTCGCCCGGTCGCCTTGGGGAACCAGTAATAAATCGCCGCGATCAGCGGAAACACCGCCCCGCCGACCAGCACGTAGTGAAAATGCGCGACGACAAAGTAAGTGTCGTGCACCTGAAGGTCGATCGGAACGGAAGCAACCATCACCCCGGTGAGCCCGCCTATCACGAAGGTCACGATAAACGCGATGGTGAAGAGCAGCGGCGTGGCGAACACCGGTCGACCGAGCCACAAGGTCGCGATCCAGCAGAAAATCTGCACTCCCGTTGGAATAGCGATCATCATGCTCGAGGCGGTGAAGAAGCTCGAGCCCAGCGCGGGTATCCCCGCCGCAAACATGTGATGCACCCAGAGGCCGAACGACAGAAATCCCGTCGCGATGAGCGCCAGTACCAGCGGCAGATATCCGAACATCGGCCTGCGGGCAAAGGTCGGTATGATCGCCGATATGAAGCCTGTCGCGGGAAGAAAAATTATATAGACCTCGGGATGGCCGAAGAACCAGAACAGATGCTGCCATAAGAGCGCATCACCGCCCTCCGCCGGATTGAAGAATTGCGTGCTTACCAGCCGGTCCAGGATCAGCATGGTGCTGGAAACCATCACCGACGGCATTCCGAACACGATGACGAAGCTGGTGACGAGCGCGGCCCACACGAAAAGCGGAATACGGTCGAGCCGCATCCCCGGTGCCCTCTGTTTGAAGATAGTCGCTATGATTTCGATGGCCACTGAAAGTGCGGCAATTTCGGTGAACGTCACCATCTGTGCCCAGAAGTCGACGCGCTTGCCCGGCGCATATTCGGGGCCCGCAAGCGGCACGTAGGAAAACCACCCTGCATCCGCGCCGGTGTTGAACGCGAACGCGATCCAGAGCATGACTCCGCCGACCAGGTACATGTAATAGCTGAAGCTGTTGAGCCGCGGAAAGGCGATGTTCCGTGTTCCGACCATCAGCGGCACGAGGTAAACCATGAAAGCTTCCATCACCGGCACACCGAAGAGAAACATCATCGTAGTACCGTGCATGGTGAAGACCTGGTCGTAGAGATCGGGCCCGAGCACGCCGTTTTCCGGACGCGCCAGCTGCAGCCGCATGGCGACGGCTAGAAGGCCGGCCGCGGCAAGAAAAACCATGGCGGTGATGAAATATCGGATCCCGACGACCTTGTGGTCGACAACCGACAGCCACCCGATGAGCCCTCTCGGCGTCGCCCATGTTCGCGCCAGCACGGCATGAAGCTCGTTGTCGGGAAGACTTGAATCGCGCAAATGGACTTCCTTCACCACCTCTGTCGTCATTGCAGTCCCTCGAGATAGGCGACAACGGCATTAAGCTCATCGGCGGTAAGCTGCGTCAGCGGCATTTTCGATCCGGGCTTCACCGACTGCGGATCGGCGATCCACGCAGCCAGGCTGCCGCGGGTGAAAGGCAGCGTGTTTGCCGCAAGGCCCCGGCGGCTGGCGACATGGGTGAGATCGGGTCCGGCCCTGCTTCCCGCCGGCGTGCCTGAAATCTTGTGGCACATGACGCAGGGTTTCTGCAGAAACACCTCCCGCCCGCGCCGTGCTTCATCGGTGGCAGGCTCTACCGCCGGTGCGAGTTGCCGCTGGCGCCACGCTTCGAAGTCCTTGGGTGCTTCCGCGACGACGATGATCGCCATATGCGCATGTTGCAGGCCGCAAAATTCTGCGCACTGCCCGCGGTACACGCCTGGCCTTGTGGCGATAAGGCGCAACACATTCTGCCGGCCCGGCACCAAATCCTGCTTGCCCGTAAGTTCCGGGACCCAGAAACTATGGATCACGTCGGCTGAGGAAAGCTTCAGATTGACCGGTGTGCCGACCGGAATGTGAAGCTCGTTCGCCGTGGTGACCCTTTGGCTTGGATCACTGCTTGCATATTCCGCCGCCCACCACCATTGCCGCGCGCTGACATCGATCGTCAGGGCATTGTCGCCGGTGAGATTGACCAGTCCCCGGTCGGTGAAATAGCTGGCTGCTGTGAGCGCCAAGAGCGTGACGACCGTTGCACCGACGGCGGTAACGACTACGCGCGCTGCGCGGTCATGAGCGGCTCTGTCCGTCTCCTCCGCATTTCGTTCGCTCGTACGGTCGCGCCTGCGGAAGAGGGCGGCGATCAGCGCTGCGACGACGCCGATCCAGATAATTGCCGATACCGCGGTAAAGAACCAGAATAGATCGGCGATCATCTCCGCGCCCCTGCCGGCACTGTCGAGGCTCTTCGGCAGCCGCTCGCAGCCCGCCGTGGCAAGCGCCAAAAATCCAACGGCGAGAAGTTTAATTCGCATCGCGGTTACTGAGGCTCAGCAGGTTCGCTGCTGGTGATCGGCGGCTCTTCACCTCCTTCGGGTTTCTGCATATGCGGTATAGCGTTGAGATGGTCCGAGCGTACCGGCGTCGCCGACTGCGGCTGGTTGCCGCTCAGCGCCCGCACATAGGCGGCGATCTCCCAGATCTGCTGTTCGGGCACCTTCCCACGGAACGACGGCATGCCGTTGGGTCTGCCCTCGCGGATCGTCGCTGCGACATTTTCGATCGAGCTGCCGTAGATCCATTTGTCGTCCATCAGGGCAGGCCCCATTCCCCCGCCTCCATTGGCATGGCAGCCGCTGCAATTAAACCACCGGAAGAGCCTTTGCCCTTCGCTTATATGATAGGCATTGCCGTTATATTGCTCGGCACTTGCATTGACGGTTTTGACCGGACTGTCGGCACCCGGAGAATTGGTCGACATCACGATCAGCCCAGCGTTGCTGCTCGCCGCCGGCGCCCCGCGGACGTCGCGCGCCTCTCGCTTGCAGCCGGAAACGACGAGACAACAGCAGACCGCGATGAGCAGCGGTTTCATGGCGGCAATGCTACGCTGGCTCGCCCGTCCATGCGAGGCACGGAATACGCCGCGAGAATGGCATCGATGTCGGTCCACCGTTTGGCGAGCGCCTTATCCAGCCGGTCGCCGAGTTTATCGTCGCCCTTTCTGACCCCCATCGCGATGTCGAACACCATGGGCAGCAGCGGTCCATCCAAGCTGGGCCGCACCGCCGCAACGGCAAGGGGAACGGTGCTGAGATGGGCAAAATATCCCGCAGTCGGTCCCCAAGCCACCGCGACGTCGATTTTACCGTCCGCCACCGCCTCGATGATTGGTGACAGCGGGTGAGGCTTGCCGTAATCGCCATAGACCGTGAAACCTCGAATGTTTGCGATCATGCCCCGCCTGCTCAGCGCATGCGCGGGCGGCGAGTTTGCGCCATCATCCCCGATGATCTGTACACCAATGATCAGCTTGCGCAGCTGCGCGTCGTCAAACGAGCCGATGGCAAGATTGCTCTCCCGCCTAGTCACGAATACATAAGTCGAGCGGTAATAAGGCATGGTGGTCTCAACCTGCTCGAGATTGCTGGGCACGCCGGCAATCACGTCGCAGAGCCGTGCCTTGAGCGTCTCGCGTATGAACCCCCGCCGCTGGGGCCGCCATGCATAGTCGAGCTTTTCGCCAAGCTCATCGGCCATGACCTCCATGATTTTGTTTTCGAAGCCTTGCCCGGCGCGGTTGGAGAACGGCAGATTATTGGGATCGGCGCAAACCGTCAGCGCCCAAGCCGGGCCGGTTGAGGCCGCGATGAGGCCCAGGACAAAAAAAATGCTACGGAAGCGCGAAGACATAGAGCGTACCTCCGGCCGTTGTGTCGTTCTTCAGATCGGGCACGGCGTTGGCGAAGCCCAGAGCGGCGGTGGTATCGCGTGGGTCGAGGTCGCCGGCAACAATGGCGCCGGCCCATCCGCCTACTCCCGATAGAACCGCGACATACTGCCGTCCATCTGGTCCGCGATAGGTCGTCGGCTGCCCGACGATTCCCGAACTCGTCTTGAATTGCCACAGCAGTTTTCCACTGCGTGCATCGACCGCCTTGAACCAGCCCTCCATGGTTCCGTAGAACACCAGCCCGCCGGCCGTCGCGATCGTTCCGCTCCACACCGGATATTTCTCTTTGATTGTCCACACCTCTTTACCCGCGAGGATGTCCCAGGCCGAGAATTCGCCGCGATGGCCGCCTGGACCTGGTTTCATGCGCACTTCCGCGCCCACATAAGGCGTTCCCGCGATGTAATTCGCTTCGACGGCCTCGAAATCCATGCACAAGTTATTGTGCGGGAGATAGAGCAGGCCGGTCTGATTGGAAAACGCGGAAGGGTTCCAGTCCTTGGCACCTGGAGCGGCGGGGCAGATGTCGCGCACCACTTTATTCGTCTGGGGCGTCTTCTCGTGGTTTTCGCGCAATCTGCCGGTCTTCAGATCGACGCCGAGACTTGAGGTGATATGGGCGAACGGATTGGCCGACAGCACTTCGCCCGTCACCCGATCCAGCACATAAACATAACCGTTGCGCTCCGGCCTTACTAATAGCTTGCGCTGCTGTCCCTGCCACTCGGTATCGAGCAATATGTTCTCGTTAATGCCGTCATAATCGAAAAGATCGTGAGGGCTCCACTGGTAGAACCAACGCGCCGCGCCGGTGTCGATGTCGCGTGCGAATACGCCGGCTGTCCACTTATTGTCGCCTGGTCGCTGTTCCGGGTTCCACGGGCCGGGATTTGCTGTTCCATGATATATGAGATTGAGATCGGGATCATAAGAAATCCACCCCCACACAGTCCCGCCTCCCTGTTTCCAGGCTTCCGGCGGCCAGGTTTTGACGCCAAGATCCTTGCCCTGGTCACTCGGGTAAAACGGTTTGAAATTCTCCCCGATCAGAACCTCTTTGTCCGGCCCGGTGTTGAAGGCTTTCCACAGGAGTTTGCCGGTCGTCTCATCGAGCGCAGCGATCCATCCGCGCACGCCCATTTCTCCGCCGGAATTACCGACGATGATCTTGCCTTTGGCGGCTAGCGGCGCCATCGTCATGGTTTCCCCCAGGTTGATGTCCGCAAGTTTGGTTCGCCAAACCTCCTTGCCGTCTTCACCCTTCACTGCCACCGTGAAACCGTCGAGGGTATTGTAGAAGATGCGGCCATTCGAGGACGTCGGGCCGCGGTTCACCACATCGCAGCAGGCCACGCCTTGCGCCGACAGATCTGGCTTCGGATCATAAGTCCATTTGGCCGGCGCCCCGGGCCTGCTCAGGTCGAGCGCGTAGAGCTTGTTTGGAAACGGGCTCACCACATAAAGCGTGTTGCCGATCACGATCGGCGAAGACTCTTGGCCGCGGTTGACGCCGATCGAAAACGTGAACGCCACTTTCAGATTGGCGACATTCTGAGTGTTGATGGCATCGAGTGCGCTGAAGCGCGTGTTGGCATAGTTTTTGGAGGGCATCACCCATTGGCCATCCTCGGGCGGCGCCGAAGCGGCCGTAGGCAGGATGGAAGCGGCCTTTGAATCTGTCGTTGAGAGCCATAGCAGCGCCAGAACGACGGCAAAGCACTTCCACATGAGCGGCTCCGGGAGGAACGAAGACAAACGCCCAACCGTCAGCCTTGTTCCCAGCACTTCGCTTGCAATTGCCGGTAGAGAGATTGAGCAACGCGGCCCAAGCGGTTCGGGAGAAGGCCTGGAACCAAATTGATGCCGACAGAATTTCTGACCAGACGTTTACGGAAACACGCGACGACAGGAGATCTGCGATGAGCCTCAAAACTATGGAGGACCTGTTCATACACGGGCTTAAGGATATTTATTACGCTGAAAAAAAGCTGGTCCAGCAGCTTCCAAAGATGGCGAAGAAGGCCGAATCCGCCGAATTGGCCGGCGCTATTGAACAGCACTTCAAAGAGACGCAGAATCAGGTGACGAGGCTCGAGAAGATATTCCGGCTTTGCGACATGGAGCCGCGCGGCAAGCGCTGCCCGGGTATCGAAGGCCTGATCGAGGAGGCCAAAGAAATTATCGAAGAGGCTGAAGAGCCCGATGCTCTCGATGCCGGACTGCTCGCAGCTGCACAATCGGTCGAACACTATGAGATTTCGCGCTATGGCACGCTCGTCGCCTGGGGCGAAGAACTCGGAATGAGCGAAGCCGTTGCTCTGCTTCGCGAGACCCTTCAGGAAGAGAAGAACGCCGACCGGCTGCTTTCGCAGCTGGCGGAAGGCAAGCTCAACCGCGAAGCGGCTTGAGTGCGGGGCGGCCCAAACTCGAACGAGAAATGGGCTTTTCCGGCACTGCGGCCGACCTTGGGAAAATTGAAAAAAGCGCGAGGCAATCCCATATCAGGAAAATGATTGCCCTCGGGGCGGCGA
>DATFOT010000341.1:0-2751 GCA_035265265.1 Aestuariivirgaceae bacterium
CTGGATGCGATCGATCAGGGTGGGGCGGATGCGCTTGCCGCCGTTGTCGATCATGCTGTAGGCGGACGTCATGCGCAGGAGCGTGGTCTCGCCGGCGCCAAGCGAATTGGCAAGAACGGGCAGCATGTGGTCATAAATGCCGAGCCGCTCGGCAAGCTCGGCCACGCGTTTCATGCCGAGGTCCTGCGCGAGGCGCACCGTCATGACATTGCGCGAAAGTTCGATGCCGCGCCTGAGAGTGGAGGGGCCATAGAATTTGTTCGTGTAATTCTGCGGGGCCCAGATCTCGCCCGATTGCTGCTTGATCTCGACCGGGGCATCGAGCACCACGGATGATGGCGTATAGCCGCTGTCGAGCGCCGCAGCATAGACAAAGGGCTTGAAGGACGAGCCGGGCTGGCGCATGGCCTGGACCGCACGGTTGAACTGGCTCTTGCCATAGGAGAAGCCGCCGACCAGGGCGAGAATGCGCCCGGTATGCGGGTCCATGGCCACGAGGGCGCCCTCGACCTCGGGCATCTGCACCAGGTGATATCTCCCCTTTTCCTTCGCCGGCGCGACATAGACGACGTCTCCCGATTTCAGGACATCGGAAGCAGCTGCAATCGCCGGGGCGAGCGCTCCGTCGGAGCCGACGGCGCGCGCCCACTGCATGAGTTCCAGGGGGATTGCTCCTTCGCGGCGCTCAGCGGCGACCTTGCCGTCAGGTCCGATCTCGGGCCTGAGCCCGACCCTTGCCTGGCCATCGCCGACTTCCAGCACGACAGCCAAGGTCCAGGGCGAGAGGTCGGTGGCAAACGGCAGCTTGGCAAGGGCCCTGCCCCAATCATCAGCAGTATCGAGCTTCGCAACCGGCCCGCGATAGCCGTGGGCGCGATCGAATTTCAGCAATCCGCGGCTCAGCGCCTGACGGGCCATTATCTGATATTTCGGATCGAGAGTGGTGCGGATCGACAGGCCGCCGTTGTAGAGCCGGTCCTCGCCGTAGAGCTGCATCACCTCGCGGCGCACTTCCTCGGCGAAAGATTCCGCAGCAAACAGCCGCGAGCCCGGCGGCTCGGAGGTTACGCCGAGGGGCTTGGCGCTGTAGGTCTTCTCTTCCTCAGCGGAGATATAGCCGTTCTGGGCCATGCGGCTCAGAACCCAGTTGCGCCGCTCGAGCGCCTTGGCGCGCTGTTTGAAGGGATGATAATTGTTCGGTCCCTTAGGCAGGGCGGCAAGATAGGCCATCTCGTGGACCTCGAGCTCGTTCAGCGGCTTGCCGAAATAATTCAGCGAGGCCGCAGCCACGCCATAGGAATTCAGGCCGAGGAAGATCTCATTGAGGTAAAGCTCGAGGATTTGTTTTTTGCTGAAGGTCTGCTCGATGCGCTTTGCGAGCAGCGCCTCCTTGAGCTTGCGCTGGGCGGTTTGTTCGGCGGTGAGCAGAAAATTCTTGGCAACCTGCTGGGTAATCGTCGAGGCGCCGACCAGTTTTCGCGACCCGCCGACCAGCCGATTCTGCAGATTGACGAAAACGGCGCGCCCGATGCCCTGCCAGTCGAGACCGGAATGGCTGTAGAAATTCTTGTCCTCGGCGGAGAGAAAAGCCTCGACGACGCGCGGCGGCACGGCATCGACGGGGATGAAGAGGCGCCGTTGCTTGGCGTATTCGGCGATAAGGGAGCCATCGGCTGCATGAACCCGCGTCATCACAGGGGGCTCGTAAAGTGCAAGCTGTTTGTAGTCGGGCATATCCTTCTGGGTTTCCCAGATGATGTACCCCGCTCCCACGGCGATGCCGCAGAAGATGATGAAACCGGTGGCGAACAGGAACCCCAAAAATCTCAGCATTCGGTCAAACTTCCGTGCCCCGGCACGGCCCCAGTACTATTCTTGCCCGGCCCAGACCTAGCGGTTGAATGTGGCAGAGGCTTGGCACCCCTTGACCTCCCCAGCACATCACCCGCCGGAGGCCAGTCGGCTGCTGAAATAATTGTCGACCGCGCGGGCTACCGCCTTGGCTGCACCCGCCCGCCATTGCGGGGAGCTGAGAAGCTTTTCATCGGCCGCGTTCGACAGATAGCCGAGTTCCAAGAGCACTGACGGCACATCGGGCGCCTTTAGCACGAGGAAGCCCGCGGAGCGCACGGGGCGGTTGGTCATTTGGATGACGGGCTGCAAAGTCTTGACCATCGAGCGGGCAAATACCAGCGAGTGATTCTTCGTCTCGCGCAGTGCGAGATCGATCAGGATGCCGGTGATCTCGTCGTTCTCCTCGGCAAGGTTCACGCCGGCTATGAGGTCGGCGCGGTTCTCATCGCGCGCGATCGCCTCAGCTTCAGCGTCCGAAGCATTTTCGGACAAGGTATAGACCGTGGCGCCCCTGACGGGGGCGCCGCGGACCACATCGGCATGGATAGCCAGAAAGAGATCGGCCTGGTGCTTGCGGGCAATGCGCACGCGCTCCTTCAGGGTGAGAAAATTATCACCCGTGCGGGTGAGCACGATGTCGTAACGGCCGGATTTTCCAAGAATTTTTTGTAATTCCTGAGCAAAGGCGAGGGCGATTGATTTTTCTGTCGTGCCGTTCCGGCTGATGGCGCCTGGATCTATTCCGCCATGGCCAGGATCGAGAACGATCACCGGATGCGGCTTCGGCTTCCGGTCAGCCGGGCCGACCGGAGCCGCCTGGCCCTCTTCGGCGGTGACTCCCGGCTCTGCGGCTTGAGGAAGCGTGCCGCCGCCCAATGGGGCGAGTTCCTGGGGAAT
>DATFOT010000342.1:0-2990 GCA_035265265.1 Aestuariivirgaceae bacterium
CGGGGAGAACGTCGATGGCACGCATGACCTGAAAGTCCGGATCTTTGCCCATAATGGCCACATGCATATTGGACTTCACATGCTTTGCCCGAATTCCTTGCTGAAATAACCTTCTGACGGTGCAGGCCAGAATGGCCAGCAAGATCGCCAGATCTTGCTGGCTTTTTGCTGCAGGCCAGCCCTCGGCTGGCGGCGCAAGGGCGGTCCGGCCATGGTTCTGCCGTTATGGAGGCATTGGTTCGGTTTTCCGCCGTCAAATCGAGGCGTGAGGCGCTTTCCGGTTGAAAATCTGGCCCGCGTTGATTACGGAAGGGCTGGAACCCCGTATTCCTTGGAGTTTGACTGGCGTGCCTCAGCAAAGGACGGGTGAAGCTCACGGATTCTCGAGCAGCAAACTATCGGTCCTGCGCAAGCACCCGATTTTTGCCGACCTCGAGCCAGAAGCTTTCGAGCAGCTCTGCCGTTACGCCAAACATTCCACGCTCAAGCGGGGAGCTACCCTGTTCTCCAAGGGGGACCCCGGTAACAGCCTGTACGCGGTCATTTCGGGTACGGTGAAGATGAGTATTTCATCGCCGGATGGCCGCAACGCGATCCTGAATATCGTTGGGCCCGGGGAAATTTTCGGCGAGATCGCGCTGCTCGACGGACAAGCCCGCTCGACCGACGCCATCGCAAACAGCACTTGCGAACTCTTTGTCATCGACCGGCGCGAATTCATTCCCTTTGTGAAGGCTCAACCGGCCCTGGCGATGAAGTTCATCGAATTGCTCTGCGAGCGGTTGCGATCGACCAGCGATCAGGTCGAGCAGATTATCCTGCAGAATCTGCCGGGACGGCTGGCCAGTGCGCTGCTTCGCCTGTCCGAAAAGCACACCTCTGCCCCGCAGGGCCGAACCATCGCGATCACGCAGCAGGAGATCAGCGAGATGGTCGGCATGACCCGGGAGAGTATCAACAAGCAGTTGCGCGCCTGGGCCGGCCGCGATTGGGTACGTCTCGAGCACGGCGCCATCGTTGTGCTGAATGCCGAGATGCTTCGCGAGATAGCAGAAGCGGGCTCCGGCCACGACGGCGAATGACCTGATGCCCGTTCGCGAAACCGGCCAGTGAAGTCCGGACATTCAGGGCTCATTGACTGGCGATTACGGGATTGGCGCCGCGTTCAATGGTGAATTCCACGTCAATCAGCCCACGCGAGTGATTCAGGTCCGATTGCGACATCAGCAAGGTCAGATCCTTGCCCTTGAGGGATGCAAGCACCTCTGAGAGCCGTTCCGACAGCGCTGGCGCGATGCCTTCGAACGGCTCGTCGAGCAGCAGGCATTTGGTGCCAATGGCAAGCGCCCGGCCGAGCGCGACCAGCTTTTGCTGTCCGCCGCTCAGCAATAGCGCCTTGCGCTGTCGCATCTCGGTGAGTTCGCCGATCACCTCATAGACGAAGTCGAGCCGGGCCTTGCGGTCGAGATGCCCCGCGACCCACAACGGCAGCATGATGTTTTCTTCGACCGTCAATTGAGGCACCAGGCAGCGATCTTCTGGCATATAGCCGATCCCGAGTGCCGCGCGCGCATGACGGGGAGTGGATGACAGATCGGTGCCCTCAAACCGCACTGCGCCCTGGGCCAGCTTGAGGTGCCCCATGATCGAACGCATCAGTGTCGTCTTGCCGGCGCCGTTGCGGCCGACAAGGCTCACCATTGCGCCTCTGGCGACGCGCATCGTAAACCCGCGCAGCGCTGGCATCGACTGGATCTCGACGACGAGATTGTCGATCTCGAGCAATGGCGTCGTCGCACTCATCGCGCGCCCCCGGTGACGTAGCGGCGAACTTCCTGATCCTTCAACACGTCGGAGGGCGCTCCATCGGCCAGAATCCGGCCCTGATAGAACGCCACCACACGGTCGGCATAGCGGCTGACGATCTCCATGTCGTGCTCGACGAACACGATGGTCGCGGCATCCGGCGCGACGGCGTGGATCACGCGATCCATAGTTGCGAATTTTTCTTCGGCCGATACGCCGGAGGTCGGCTCGTCCAGCAAAAGCAGTTTCGGGCGGCGCACCAACGCCATGGCGATGTCGATCAGTTTACGTACCCCGCCCGCCAGCTCCGAGATTGGACGATCGGCCAGATCGGCCAAGCCAAAGCGCTCGATCAGTTCGACCGCATTGTCATGGCGGCCTTGGGCTTCCGCGGGCGCGCGAAGCGACATTCGCGTGCTAACGCCGGAAATTGCCACAGTGAGATTTTCGGCAGCCGTGAGTTCAACAAACAGCTGTGGAATCTGAAAGGAGCGCGAGATGCCGAGTCGGGCTACGCTTCGGGGTGAGCGGCTGCCGATGTCCATTCCGTCGAGCATGATCGTGCCGCTGTCAGGCTTTAAATAGCCCGTGACCATGTTGACGAAGGTGGTCTTGCCGGCGCCGTTGGCGCCTATCAGGCTGATCTTCTGGTTGGCCGCAATATCGAGAGTAAGTGCATCGGCGGCGACCACCGCGCCAAAGCGCTTTTCGAGGCCGCGCACGGAAAGAATCGGGTTCACGGCGTGGCTCCTCTCTCAGCAGCCAGCGGTGCCTTTGCGGTCGAGTTGCTCCGCTTGCGTCGGGTCCTGATCCAGAGCGAGCCGATACCGCGAGGTAGAAACAGGATGACGCCGAGGAGGAAGATGCCGAGCACGAGTTGCCAGGTATTGGGCAAATAGAGGTTCGAGAACGAACGGACCAGTTCGAGCGCCATCGAGGCCACGAAGACGGCGGCGACGCTCTGGTTGCCGGCAAGGACCGCAATGAAGACGAATTCACCCGAAGTAGTCCAGTAGGCGAATTGCGGATCGATATGCCGCTGTGCCATCAGGGCAAACGCGCCGCTGGCGCCGGCGAAGACTGCGGCGATCACAAAATTGATCGATATGATCCGGTTGGCCGAGATGCCCAGATACTCGACACGCAGATTGTTTTCGCGCACCGCGAGGCTGGCAAGACCGAAT
>DATFOT010000343.1:0-8354 GCA_035265265.1 Aestuariivirgaceae bacterium
CGAGCCAAGGACACCGCCTGCAATTGCTATGGCCGAGCGCAAGAGGAGAGAATGATGCGCCTCCTTAAGAGCCGGAATATTCGCTGCAAAGCCGACGATGTTGGCTGGAGCAAGCGAGACGAAAGCCGATGCATTGGCAGAGATCGGCGGAAGCCCGATGGCGATGAAGGCGGGAAAGGCGAGAAATCCCGAGCCGCCGGCCAGCGCATTTATAAAGCCGGCGATGATGCCGACAGCGAAGAGAAAAGCAGCAGTGACAAGCGTCATCGGTATTTCGGGGGATCACAGGGCATCGAGCTTACTCGTCCCTAATATTTACCACGAGCTCGAAATGCGCGCCGCGCTTCACGGGAACATGAGTGATTTCGCCGCCGAGCTGGCGGGCCATGGTCTGTGCCATCAGCATTCCAAGCGACTCACTCTGCCTGGCATCGAAATTATCCGGCAGGCCCACGCCCCGATCCTCCACCACGAGTTTCAAACGATCTCCGCCCTGCATCGAACAGCTCACCTGCACCACCCCCTTGCCTTCAGGATAGGCATATTTGAGCGCGTTGGTGGTCAATTCGTTGACGATAAGGGCAATGGATATCGCCCGCTCATTGGCCACCCACATCGTGTCGCCGGTATATTCAACGGTAATTTCCGAGCCGGTAACAGTGGCCGCCAGATCCTTGCACAGGCTCGACAGATAGGTTGAGATCTCCACGGCAGTCGTCGATTGCGCGCGGTGCAGCTGCTCGTGCAGCGAGGCCACGGTGCGAATGCGAGAAGCTGCATCATTGAGACTCGCCTTGATCTCTCCCGAGGCCGCCACCCTCTCCTGCAGCGACAGCATGGCCGAAATTATCTGCAGGCTGTTCTTGACCCGGTGGTGTGTTTCGCGCAGCAGCATATCCTTCATGGCCATAGCATCATGGATCTGCTGCTCGGCCTCTTGGCGTTGGGTGACATCCAAGGACGTGCCGAGGAGTCGTGTGGGCCTGCCGCCGGCGGGTGTATTGAAATAGAGCATCCTTCCGCGGGATTCGATCCAGCGGATACTGCCGTCTGGGAGAATGATCCGGTGCTTCAGGCTCAGCTCGCCTCCTGAGGACGGATCCAGCAGTGCTTGCACGGTGTCAAAGACTTGGGTGCGGTCTTCCGGGTGAATTGCCGCTTGCCATACTGCATAGGTGGGCGTGCGATCAGGAGGTAGGTCGAAGATCTGCTTCTGGCGCGGAGACCAGTAGATGCGGTTGTTCTCGACATGCCATTCCCAGATGCCGATGCCGGTTGCATCAACGGCAACCCGCATCCGTTTACGCTCCTTCTCAAGCTGGGCCGCACGCCGCTGCAGCTCTCGGGTAAACTCTTCGGCAGCGAACCGTGCGTGCACCCGATCGGTCACTTCCACGGCTATCGACAACACCCCTTCGGGCTTCTTGTTCTTGCTGAGGAGGGGAACGAGGGTGATATCCCAATAGGTATCGTGGTTGGCATAATGGATATGCACGTCACGCTCGGTTAGAACGACGTTTTCCGCGAGCACACGGTCGCGGCGGCGCAGGTAATCGCCGCCTAGACGGGCGCCAAAGACTGCAGAGAACGCCCGTCCCGCCAGCCTGCCCAAAGTGGGCTCATGGATCGACCGGTACAGAGTATTGGCATAAATATAGATGTGCTTGGGGCCTCTCGTGACAGCGAGGGCCACAGGCAATTGGTCCAGAAGTGCGGTAAGGCCGGCACGGGTGAAGCCCACGCCTTTGCCGGCGAACTCGACTCCTTTCAGACCCCCTCGGGTCAATGTGCTATTACTTTCTGTATCCCCCGCAACAAGCCGATTTTCACTGCGGGGACATTTTGTACTTGGTCAATGTGCCATAACGGCCAGTGCTGCAGCAAATGCAATCGCGCCTTGCAACTGTGTGTTAGCCGACACGTTTGCGCATTTGTCTGAGAATTCCCGGCGGTTAGCGGAACCATCGACCTAAGTTCGCGTTGGCCATCACTATGTAGTTGAATTTGCTGATTCGGGTGCCGGGGGACCTTGAATGACGGAAGCCACCAATCCACCTGTGACCCCGCTCCTCCCCCAGTTTCGCCGACATGCAGATATCCTGCATGTGCCGCCGCAGTTTATCGAGCTATTGCCGATCGCCATCTATGCGTGTGACGCTACGGGCCGGCTCTGCTGGTTCAACCGCAGGGCGGCTAGTTTGTGGGGACGAGAACCAAAAATCGGGGAGGATGTGGAGTCTTTTCTCGGTCCGATGCGCCTCTATCGACTGAACGGACAGTCGATAGAGCAGAAGGACACGCCGATGTCACAGGTGCTCAAAACCGGCAGTGCCGTCCATGGCCGCGATACGATCATCGAGCGCCCCGACGGCTCGCGTATCCTCGCCATGGTGCATATCGATCCCGTTCATGACGAGGCGGGGCGGCTGATAGGGGCCATCAATTGTTTCCACGACATCACCGCAATGAAAACGGCCGAACGGCTGGCGCGAGATAGCGAGCGGCGGCTCCGGGACCTGCTCGAAGCGCTGCCCGTTGCCATCTACACCACCGACGTTCAGGGTTACATTACGTCCTACAACGAGGCGGCAGCAGAGCTCTGGCAGGTTCGCCCCATCATCGGCGAGAGCCAATGGTGCGGTTCGGTACGGCTCTATACTGCAGCGGGAGAACCTCTGGCCCATATCGACTGTCCCATGGCCCTAACTCTCAAGGGGCATGGCGATTTCAAGGGCAAGGAAGCCATGCTGGAGCGCAAGGACGGCACGCGCGTGCCTTTCCTCGCCTTCCCGTCACTGCTGCGGGATGGAAATCAGAAGGTAATCGGCGCAGTTAATATGATGGTAGACATCTCCGAGCGGCGGCACGCGGAGGAACGCCAAAAGTCCCTCATCGACGAGCTCAACCACCGGGTCAAGAACACGCTGACCACCGTGCAGTCGCTGGCGGCGAATACGGCACGCCAGGCTTCGGTACCGCCGGCCATGCGCCAAGCCTTCGAGGGGCGGCTTATCGCGCTCAGCCGAACCCATGACCAGCTCACACGTACCGGTTGGCAGACCGCCGATCTGAGTTCGATCATCCGGGAAATTTTCGCGCCTTATCTGCAGGGTTTCACCGACCGGATCATGATCGCCGGAGAGCCGGTCAATCTCGCGCCGCGACAGGCCCTGGCCCTGGCCATGGTGTTCAATGAGCTTGCGGCAAACGCTCTGCGGCATGGCTCGCTTTCGGCGGCGAACGGCCAGCTGCGGCTCAACTGGCTCGTCAAGCCCGGAAGAGGCCGGCCCAAGCTGCACCTGGAGTGGAAGGAGACCGGCGGCCCGGGCATATCGGCGCCGGTCAAGAAGGGGTTCGGCACGCGCCTGATCGAACGCAGCATCGTCAATGAACTGCGTGGTGCTGCAGATATCAAATACGGAAGGAGCGGCGTCAGCGCCTCCATCAAAATCCCGCTCGGATGAGCGAGCGAGACTCCATGCAGCGGGGCGGAGAAAAAGCATCAGTCCTGGCAGGCCACAGCGTGCTGGTGGTGGAGGATGAAACGATTATCTCGCTGGAAATCGAGCAAATGCTCCAAGATCTTGACTGCGGACCCATTTGGCACGCCGCAAATGTAATGCAAGCCATGGCCATTCTCGCGCAACACCGGCCGGATATCGCCCTGCTCGATGTCAATCTTGGCCGGGAAAAGGTGTTTCCAGTGGCCGACATGCTGATCGAGCGTGCCATACCTTTTATATTTTCCACGGGTTACGGCCGCGACGGCCTGCCCATCGAATGGGCGAGCCGGCCCGTCATCCAGAAGCCCTATCTGACACGCGAGCTGGCGATGGCGCTCACGCCGCTTGTGGAAGGCATGTGACGCAGTTTTTCGGCCGCATGCCGAGGAATGGATATATTGCTCAGCGGGGGATAGATCTCACGGATGAGCTTGCGCCGTATCGCCTGGGCAAATTCGCCGAACCCGCCAGCGACCTCGGCGAAAGCGTCCTGCCCCCCGATGAGGGAGTTTCGATAGTAAATATCGAGCCTCGGATCATCGCTCAGGATCGCGAGGCCATTGATAGTGATTCCCAATTGCACAACGCGGTCGCGGACAGCTTCGACATTGGGCGGGGTGTTGTTGCGCCCGTCCCCGGAGACATCGATCACCCGCCGGTCGCCAGCAAATTCGTTCGTATCAATCAGTGCTGCGGCACGACCCAGCGAATCAGCCATGGCGGTCGTGCCGGCGGTGCTGCGACGCTGCGTCAGGCTCACGAGAAACCCAAATGCTTTTGCGGTGCGGCGGTCGTAGACATGGTTGAATGGAATAGCAAGCGTGAAGGCCTCGGGTCCGCTCCACTGGACAAGCCCAACCGCCATGCCCGCAGGTCCGAGGCTTTCGATGGCCGCAATCACTTCCCTATCGGCAAATGCACGGGCAATTCCTTCGATCTGAAGGGTGAACTCACTGTCATCAACGCTGGCCGAGGTATCGACGGCTATGACCAGTTCGAGCGCCACCGGCGCCGGCGGCGCATCAGCGCGCGTGGGTGCGGAGCCCGCGATAAACCCCAGGAAGGCGGCAGCCTGACATAGTGCCGCAGAGGCATTCGCGAGACGGCTTGCAAGGCCCGTTCGATGAGCTTTCATGGCTCGCCAGTGTACCGCACCTGGCGCCGCGACGCTCTGTCACGTTTCTCGCGACATCACCCTGCCCAATTGGCTGGCCAATCAATTGCGCAGCCAAGCAGAAAACCCATGCGCCTGAGAACAGTGATCGAACTTGCAGCCGCGTTGCTGCTCACCTTTGCCGCTCTCGTGGCCATATCGCAGATGGCCAGAGCCGGAAGCCTCAGGATCGAGGGGGCCTATGCTCGAGCCACGATTGGCATAGCCAAGACAGGAGCCGTCTATCTGAGCGTGGTGAACGACGGCAGTTCACCCGAGAGACTGCGTGGGGCGACCACTGCGGTCGCGGAGCATGCGCAGCTTCATCTTCATGCGATGAAGGACGATGTCATGACGATGGATCACGTGAAATGCCTGGTGATTCCCGCAGGCGGCAGGATCACAATGGCTCCGGGCGGGCTGCATATCATGCTTACCGGCCTCGCCTCACCCCTAAACCAGGGGCAGCAGTTTCCACTCCATCTCTCTTTCGAACCTGCGGGAGACACTGTGATCGAGGTTGCTGTGAAAGGCCTTGCCGCCGGCGATGCCAGCCCTCCAAGCGACGTTGAGCTAGAGTTCTGCGATTGAGCCCGGGCTCGTCGGATTTTCGATCGTTTCGTCTTCGATCCGCAGACGCCAGTAGATCATGGCGGCGTTGGCAATCGTGAACAGCAAGGCAAGCCACCACAGGCCGAAGGCAAAGGGCAGCACCAATATCTCCAAAGCCAGAACGAGATAGTTCGGATGCCTAAGGAAACGGGCGAACAGGCTCGCCTCCATAGGTTCGTCGGGCGTTACGATGATGCGCATGGTCCATCGCGGCCCCAGCGCCATCAGCATCCAGGCGCGCACCACCTGAAGCAGCAGATAGATGACAATCATGCTCCAATAGATCGGCTGGTCCCAGGCGTACCACCAGAGCGCGGCGAGCCAGGCGGCGTGCAGCAGCAGCATCAGAACATAGTGTGCGCGGCCAACCTCGTAGCCCCCCTTGACCAGCAGCATGGAGGCGTTGCGATGCGCATAGACGAGCTCCATGGCCCTCTGGAGGGTGACAAGCGCGAGGATGAGAAAGACGTACATGAGCGCAACAATAGGGGAAGGAGAAGCGTCATGCCATAGGCGCTAACGATGAAGCTGGCGATCTTCCGCAGTTTCAGGGATCCACCATTGGCGGCCGCCAGTTGTCTCGAAATAGCGAGGCCAGGGAAAGTCGATTGGCGGCGCATAGTCACATAGCGGCTTCAGCCAGCGGTCGCCGGCGATACCGCCGCCGGTTCGATCTATAAATTCGGCCTTGGCGCGGGCGAGGGTGGATGAGTCCGCCAAAAGGTCGAGGATGGTACCGGCAATCGTCTTTGCGGCAGTGGTGATCGTAGGGTCGATCGTTTCCGGAATGCCGCCAAGGGCATTCATCACCCAGTCGGGATAATGGAAACCAGCAGGCGCAGCGAGCGCTGGCCGGCCGACGTAAAAGCGCGCTGTCGGGGCATGCCAGCTCATATCGGTATAGTCGTCCGATGTATAATGCGTCTGCCAGGCGGGAAGATCGGCGCGGATCTTTGCTTCCGCGACGCGCGGTTCGATGAGTTCGCTTATTTCGGGGATGAAGGGCTGAGCCATGGGCTCAATGCCCAGTTCCCGCTGCATGGTTTGCGCCACCATTATGGCCTCGCTGTCCCAGCGCGGCGCGCCCACCATCGAGAGATTGCCGTAGACTGCCTCAGCCATAACATGGTTGGCGAGACCTGGTCGCGATTTCGAAATCCAGTGTTTCCCGACACGGCAATGGGAAAGCGCGGCAGCGGCTTCGGCATTGCGGTCGAGCACCGCCAAGACGTTGTCGAGCATGGCGATGGCGGGCGCGCGGATCGCGAAAACGATCTGGGCCATCTGGGCTGCGAGATTATCGGCGGTGGCCTGACCCGAAGCGAGAATAATTTCATTGACCGTCCAGGTGCCGGCGTGAGGCAGCATGTGATCGCGCAGCATTTTGGAGAAAGTATACATGGCGGCGACAGCATCATTGGCGCCTGGAGCGCGGGCGGTGGTGTGGGCAGCCGGAAAGGGCTGCGCGCCTCCGGAGTCGACTGATGCGAGCCAATGTTCAGGCTGCTCGCAGAGAAACTCATAGAGGAGGCAGTAATAGGGGCCGCAATGGGTGTCCCAACGCGCGGTATTGCACAGGGGCAGCATGTAAAAAGGATGGAACGAGATGATCGCGTCGAGGCAGTCGTAATAGCCCTTCGCCGCGTGGATCGGTTTCGAGCCCCGCATTTTCTCAGCAGGCTCGCCCATGAAGCGAAGCGTACCCTTCAGGCTGTGCTTCTCCATGGCCGCCTTGGCAGCGAGGACTCCGGCGAGCGCGCTTATACCGAGAGCCGAGTGAGGATCGGTGTGTCCGCCGGCAAAGCGGGAAAGGCCGGGGCGCGGTGCGCGGTAGGCCGCTGCCTTCTGGCAGTTGCCCGGAACCGCGTCATATTCGGCATAGGCCATTATCGTCGGACCGGAGCCCGCTTTCCAAGTCGCGGAGAAGGCGGTCGGCATGCCGCCCGACCCCTGCTCGACGGAAAAACCTTCCGCTTTCAGCTTCGTCACATACCATTCACAGGAACGGTATTCGCGCCAGGCGGTTTCGGCGAGATCCCATATGTGGCTATTCCAGCGCGACCAGTGCGTGCGATTGGCCTCTACCCAATGAAGAGCGGTGCGTTTTGCAGCGGACAGCGAGGCGGGACTGTGTTGTGAACGCTGTTGCATGTCAGGGCGGTTATACCGGGATTGCACGCGTTGGGTACAGCGGTCTCCGGCAGGTTTGGCGCACGCGCCTTGTCAGGACAGCGACGGTCTCATAGACTTCGCGCATGGCCTATAAGAACGTTCTCATTCACGTCAAAACGAATGAGGAGTGGTCGCCGCATATCGATTTTGGCTTCGGCATTGCTTCGCATTTCGCGGCCCGCGTCGTGGGCTTGGCAGTCTTCGACGACATCGCCATATTGCGGAAATACGCCAGGTTCGGCCATGAAAGAATGGTCCAGCGCGCGGTGGAAGATCAGGCCGCAGACAACGAGCAAGTTGGTGCCGCACTGAAACGAAGATTCGCCGCTGCGGCACGCGAGCACGGCCTGTCCCATGATTTCGTAACGGCCGAGGGCCAGTTGCTCCGGATGCTGCCATGGGCTGCGCGTCTGCATGATCTCACCATTCTGGAGCAGCCCGATCCCCATAAGGACGAAGATGGTCATGAGGCGGCGGAGGAAACCGCATTGTCATCCGGCCGCCCGCTCATCATCGTTCCCCCATCAAGCAGCCTGGTTCCGGTGCCGAAGGTTCTGCTCCTTGCCTGGAACGGCAGCCGCGAGGCAGCCGCTGCACTTCAGGGCGCCCTGCCCTTCCTTGCGGGAGCAAGGCGTGTGACCGTGCTCGTAGGGGAGAGAGAGTATCAATCATTGCCAACTACGGTGCCGCAGCTGAATATCGAGGCTGCGATCAGAGCGCATGTGAAGGAGGTGAGCATCGCAAGGGTAACTTCTTCAAACGACAGAATCGGGGCTGAGATTCTTGAACGTGCCGATGCCGTGGGCGCCGAATTGATCATCATGGGCGCATATGGGCGGCCCCGCATGTCGGAACTCCTGCTCGGGGGCGCGACACACCATGTGTTCCGGAATGCCCGGCGTCCCGTACTGATG
>DATFOT010000344.1:0-2749 GCA_035265265.1 Aestuariivirgaceae bacterium
CAGGCTTCCGCATCGCCGAGACGGGAACGAATAACGATCACCGGAATGCCGATATCATAGGCTTTGGCCACGAAGCTGCGGGGCAGCCAGAAGGGATCGGTTATGGCGATCAGGACGCGCGCCCGGGTGAGGAGCAGAAAGAGCAGCGATGTGGGCGCTGAATTGAGCGGCAGCGAAAGCACCTCTGCCTGGGCAATATTGTCAGTGATCCAGCGCTCTGCCTCTCTGGAGCCGGCCATGAAAAACAGCGAGGTACGGGGCAGCTCCCGGCCCAAAGCGTCGAGCAAGGCTGGAAGAGCGCCGCAGGCCAGAAGATCCGGCACGCAGAGAAGCACGCTCCTGTTCTTGGGCAGGCGAACCCAGCCCAGCTTCTGCAGAAGGCGGCTCATGAGGAGCGGCCTTGTGCTGCGGCTTCTGCCATCATCTCGTCCCATCGGCTTGCGAATGCGGAGAACAGATCGGGGTCGTGAGACTGGACCAAGTTTTCATGATTGAGCCATCTCGAGGTTCTCGTGAGATTGAAGCTGCCGAACAGTGTCGAGCGCTTGGACTTCCCTTCCAAAAGCATGAATTTGTTGTGCATGGGCAGACCTTCGGGATGGGCGTAGCGCGTGAAGGCGATGCCTGCCGACCGCAGCGTGCGCTCCACGCGCCGCGGCATTCGGCGCAGCGTGTCATGGGCCAGGATCTCGACCTTGACACCCCTGCCCGCAAGGCCTGCCAGCAGCCGCGCCATGGAGCTGTCGCGAAAGTGCGAGGCGGCGATGCGGATGCGATCAGCCGCGGCTTGGCGAAGCGCTGTCGGCACCACGTCGTTCGAACGGCGCGGGAAAAGCCAGATGACGAGATCGGATGAATAGTATGCGGCATTCAGGTGGGACCCGAACCGTTCGAGATTGCCGTGCCGGTGATGGTGCATGGCATGGAGATGGGCGCGCAGAAACGCCACCGGCGGCGCGGCAGCGATCTCGACCAAAAAATTATGACCGCGATCCTGATCGCCGATATCGCGCAGCAGTTCCGGCGAATCATGGGGACCGCGCGAGGGATTGTAGGAGCCCAGATAAACGACGGGCGCAGGATGGCTGAAGAAATACAGTTTCTCGTGCATATGGCAGGGCAGGAGGTGGCGGACCGCCCGGAAACCGTTTGCCAGCCCCGCCTTGCCGCTGAGCAGCGCCAAAATTTCGGCGTTCACCTCCGCACGGCGGGGACGAGCCTCGATGTCGAGCCGGACGTCGACGCCGCGCCGCTTCGCCTCGAGAAGCGCTCGTGCCAGATCGACATTGCCGAAGTAGTAGGCGAGCCAATGTATTTCTCCGCCTTTTGGAACGGCATCGATGCGCGAGCGAAGGAGACCGGCGAGTGCTCCCGCCGGCCGGTCGGGCCCGCCGAAATAGACCTTCGTCAAAAAAGATCCTTTCCGATTCAGGCAGAACTTTGGCCCTCAAGAATAAGAAGGCGGCGACGCGTATCCATAGGATGGGGTCAAATTAGCTTGTATGAAGCTCTCGAGTTCAGCGCATTGATGAGCACTGAGATAGTCCCGATAACCCCCGATTTTGCCACGCCTCACTTTATAGGTGTCGGGGTTCGAGGAATTCCTCGCCCGCAACCGATCGTTTTTGAAAACCCCAGCTTGCTCCATCTGCTGCAAATTGCTGAACGAGGCGTAGTCGACGGCGCGTTCTACGCTTTCCGGTGTCGCGCTTCGACCAGAGTGAATGATGACCCTCAGGAGCGCATCGGCCGGACTTTTTCGGGCTTCCTCGTATTTGATGGTCAACGCCGCCGGGTGACTTTCCAGATATTCTGCAAGCTCGTTGAGCCGACGGACGATATAAGGAACGCCGTGCCTGGGTGATGTGACAAAGTCGAAGATCGGCACGCGGCCCACGTCTGCGGGTAAGCCGTTCAGCCCCAATTTAAATGCGTTGGTGCGGCCCTTAGCCTGGAAATATCGCGATATCGCGGTATCAATAGGCCAACGAACCAGATGAAAAACCGGTTTACCCCTGAGAATTTCCGGACCTTCTCCCGATTCGAACAATTCGCCAATATGGCTAAAAAGAATTCGGGGCAATTCCGGCGACCATGCATGAAAATTGTCAAAGATCAGCAACTCTCCATCGGGCATACCCATCTGTTCCTGATAAAGCCGCGACAACATCGCCCTGAGCCAGGTTCTGCCGCTCTTGGGCATGGAGATGATCGCGAGATCGGCCGTCCTGGCGCGATTGCAAAAAGCCTGTTGACGGCGGACACTAAGAGGCCAGCAGCGCCGGGGATCAGGCAGAGTCCGTCCCAGAGCATTCAATGCCAACCCACTCAAGCGATTCACCTCAGCCTCCGCTACACATTCTGGTGGCTCAGCATGCAAAAGAACTGCAGGAATCACGGTTATCTGCAAGTTGAGGGCCGATATTCGTCTAGTTTTTCTGCTTGATTCCGCGTCGGAACTTGAATAGCAGTTCGTTTGTGCACCGACAAGGCAAAGCGCAACAACAAAGCGTCCTTTGACCGGGCGTAGTTTCGCGGAAGAAAGCAATGAATACAACAGCAACGCCATCACTGCCTGCAGTGACGATAGTCGTCGAATGGGAGAACGCTATCGATGTCGAAGACAAATGGACGCAAAGAGCGATGCTGGCTTTTCAGGAGGAGCTTCGGCGATGTGCGCCGCGTTTCAAGCAGCGCCCCCGGGTCATGTACCTTTATGACAAGAACTCGGTGAGCGAGCAGAGCATTC
>DATFOT010000345.1:0-16646 GCA_035265265.1 Aestuariivirgaceae bacterium
GCTCGCCGAGCATCCACCAGGCCAGTAGGGCTGAGGTAAAGGGCGCAATGCCGCCCATGAACACGGCCTGGGCAACGCTCGTGTAGAACAGCGACAGCATGAACAGGAGGCCGGCCAGGCCGAGCGCGATGCCGGCAATGAGTGCATTGATGCCGGCGATACGAAACACCGGCCAGAGTTGCGATCGATAGCGCAGTATCATATAGCCGCCGGTGACCGCCAGCACGACCCATGAGCGATAAAAGATGATTTGCCATGCATCGATATCGCTCGTAGTCCGAACGAACAGCCCGCCGAAGCTCCAGCAGCAGGCGCCGAGCAGAGTGAGTATGAAACCGAAGTTGAAATTCCTCGAGCCGGAGCGTGCAAGCCGCTGTCCGGCAGCAATCGCCTCGCGCCCTCGTCTCTCCTCTGGGCGGGCGACCATCAGGCGCGTTGCGCCGCGATCAGCGGGCGCCGCGCGATGAGAACGAGATAGACCGCGAACACCGCTGCCAGTGTGAAGGGAAGTGCATCCGGGCCGAAGCCGTCCATGGTCCAGCCGCACAGGACCGCTCCAACCAGCGACCCTGCGCCCCACATCGCTCCAAAGGCGGCTGTGCCCCCGACCAGATCCGTGCCGGCAAAGCGGTCACCGAGCATCGCCAGGCTGACTGTATAAATTCCGAAGCCCCCAGCTCCAGCCACTAGAACCAGGGGCCAGACGAAAGGCGTGGCGATGGCGGCAGGCAGAAGCAGCAAGGCCAGCATCGTGACGCCGAAACAGACCTTGATCGTCGCCGGCTTCGAGCTGTGGTCGGCGATCATCCCGATGGGTATTTGAAAGAACACATTTCCCAGGGCAAGTGCGGTGATGAGCAATGCGGCCGTTTGGATGTCATAGCCGTATCGCACGCCATAGACCGAGAGAAAGGACAGCATGGCGCCGTCGAACACGGCGTGGATCGCAACTGCCAGGAGCAGCATCGGAGCCTTTGGACCGAAGGCGATGATCGATACATGCTCTTCCTCTTCGTCGGCCTTGCGCGCAGCCGCGTCGTCGACGAGCGAGATCGGCAGCATGGCAAGCAGCATGACCGCGGCTCCGGCCGCGAAGGGCGCAAATCCCTCGATGCCCAGATATTTGATGACCAGCGGACCCAGACCGAAGCTCGCCGAAACGACCGTCGCATAGGCGCCCACGATCCGCGCGCGATATTGGCCTTCGGCAAATCTGATGATCCATGCTTCGCTGAGCGCGAACAAAGTCGAAACGAACATCCCCTGTGCGAGCCGCAGAACGAACCACGCCCCGAGATCCGGGACGGCCGGATAAGCCAGAATCACCAAGGCGGTGAGGAATACCATCACCAGAACGACCCTGCGCGAGCCGAATTTATGGGCAAGCTTCGGGATCGCCAGTCCGGCAAGCAGGATGCCCACCGGCGCCATGGCGGAATTCAGTCCGATGACGCTGCTGCTGACCCCCCATTTCTCCATTTTTAGTGCCAGAAGCGGAAACATCTCGCCGAGCGAGAAGCTGAAGACCGCAACTGTCGCGCAGGCCGCGATGAGGTTGCGCCATTGCAGGTTTGCGATGCTCACGCTGCCGCCTTCACCAGCCGTCCCCCGGACGCGAACAGCAGCACGACAAGCGATGCATAGAGCGCGATGAAGAACATCGGCAGTGCGTTGACGCCGAAATTGTCCAGCGCTGCACCGGCAATAGGCGGCCCGACGATGCCGCCGATCCCCCAGGTGGCGGCGAATGCTGCCGCGCCCGAAATCAGCTCGGCGCCCTTGAATTCATCGCCCAGAATAGCGAGCGCCGCCGTATAGATGGCATAGGCCGCTACACCCATGAGGAACGCAACCGGCCAGATGAGCCAGCTCTGTGTCGCTATCGGCAGCGCCGCTGCCATGGCGATAACGATGCACGCGGCCAGAGTCATGACGCTCGTGCGCCGCCAGCGATCGGCCAGCATGCCGATCGGATATTGCAAGAGCGCATTGCCGGCGATGGATATTCCCAATGCCCAGCTCGCTGTCATCAAATCGAGGCCGCTGCGGAGCCCGTAGATGATGAAGAATGCCAGCATGACCGAATCGAAGATCGTCAGCGTCGAGACCGCGAACAACAGGAGTGGCGCGCGCTTGACGAATCCGAAAAACCCTTGCTTCGCATCTTCGGCGAATTCATCCCCGAGCTTGACGAACATCAGCGGCACGCCTGCAGCGCATACCATGGCAGCGCCCGCCAGCCATGGCATCCAGCCATGCAGATTCATGTACGGCATCATCAGGGGCCCGGCCGAAAACGTAATCGCCACCGCGCTCGTATAGAGGCCGGTCATCCGCCCGCGCTTTGGTCCCTCCGCGAAGTGCACGATCCATGCCTCGCTAAGCGTGTAGAGCGTGCCGGCAATCGCCCCGAAGACGAACCGCAGCACGAACCACGCAGCAAGGCTTGGGAACATCCTGAACGCCAGGAGAGTGAAAGCCGTGCCGAGAATGGTGATCTGCGCCAGCCTGTGCGCGCCTAATTTGCGAGTGACGGCCGGGATGAACGGGCCCGCGACGATAATGCCGAGCGGCGACATTGCCGCGTTCAGACCGATGATCCAGGCCGGCACGCCACGCTCGTCGAGAAGGAATGACATCAGCGGAAAAGTCAGCCCGAATGCGATGTCGCAAACGGCAATGGTTGCAATGGCGGCAATAAGATTGTTTCGTTGAGAATGAATTGGTTTTGCAGCCACATGCGACATGGCAAATGGCTCTACCTGCCGCAACTTTGACTGTCTAGCCGCATTCTGCGCAGGCACCCCATGCGTGTGCAGTAAGGGGCGGGGTTCGGTAGAGTGAACTCTCGTGAATGCGGCGCGTTGTCGAATTGTATCATGAATGCGCTCGATGAACATTCCAAGCCTTACTGGGCATCTGTTCCTCCTCTGAAAGCGCGCGCCCTGGATCGGTCGCTCACCGTCGATGTCGCCGTGATTGGCAGCGGCATCGCGGGAACCTCGGTCGCCTATGAACTGGCAGCCCGCGGTATAAAACTGGCTGTTCTTGACCGCGGCAAGCTCGGCCGCGGAATGACGGCTCGAACAAGCGCCCACCTCGCTTTTCAGAGCGATGATCTTTATCAGGAAGTGATTTCCCGGCGCGGACTGAAGCTTGCAAAGCTTCATTATCTGAGCCAGCGCGCTGCCGTGGACCGTATCGCGCAAATCCAGGAGTCCGAAGAAATATCCTGTGATTTCGCCAGACTGGACGGCCTCCTCGGACTCGCTCCAGACACGAAAACCTCACTCCTCGATGAGGAGCTGAAGGCATGTCATAAGCTCGGCTACAAGGAGGTCGAATATATCAAGGCCGGCAGGCTTGCGCGATTGAGCACGGCTCACGGGCTGAGGTTTCCGCATCAGGCGCGCTTTCATCCGCTCAAATACGTTACCGGACTTCACAGGATCCTGCAGGCGCGCGGCGCTGCCCTGCATGCCGACACCGCGGTCGTCGAAATAGCCGAGAGAGGCGGTTCCGTCGCGCTCAAGACCGATCAGGGGTTCATCGTGCGCGCGGGCGCAGTGGTGATTGCGACGAATTCACCGATCGATCCGAAGGTTGCCATCCATACCAAGCAGGCACCCTATCGAACCTACGTTTTTGCCGCTCCCGTTCCCAAGGGCAGCATCGATGATGCGCTTTATTGGGATACTGCCGATCCTTATCATTACGTCCGGCTTCAGCCCGAAAAAAGCTACGACCTGCTGATCGCCGGCGGAGAAGACCATCGCTCCGGCGAGGCCGACGATGCCTTGACGCGATATCGCAAGCTGGAGGAATGGACGCGCGAACGGTTCCCCGAAATCGGCAGGACCACGCACCGCTGGTCGGGTCAAATCCTCGAGCCGGTCGACTACACGGCTTTCGTGGGGCGCGCTCCGGGCAAGAAGAACAGCTACGTCGCAACCGGGGATTCAGGTCAAGGCTTCACCCATGGCGCAGTCGCCGGAATGCTTATCGCCGATCTCATTCTCAAGGGTTCGAACCCTTGGGAGGAGCTTCACGACCCCAGCCGCAAGACCATGAACGCCCTTGGCCAGTTTATCGAGGAAAACGTCACGGCCGTAAAGAACCTCGCTGAATACGTCTTGCCCGGAGAGCTCAAATCCACGCGCACGTGCAAGCGCGGCCAAGGTGGCATTTTGCGTCGCGGCCTAGCGAAATTGGCCGTAAGCCGCGATCGGAAAGGAAAGCTCCACATTCGCTCCGCAAGCTGCACCCATGTCGGCTGCATCGTTCACTGGAATTCCTTCGAGCAGTGCTGGGATTGCCCCTGTCATGGATCGCATTTCGCGCCTGATGGCTCAGTCCTCAACGCGCCGGCTGTCTTGCCGCTTCACCCGGCCGGCCGCATAACACGTCCTCGCCGTTCCTGACATATGCGCTGATGTAGGGAGTTCCCGCGCATAATGAGTGAGCACGTGCTCTGGCATTGCATGCCTAAGGCCATTTCACCTCTGGCGGGAGGGATGAGAGGATCGCCTCCACATTCCCTCCGGTCTTCAGGCCGAACAGTGTTCCGCGATCATACAGCAGATTGAACTCGGCATAGCGTCCTCTCTGGATCAGCTGTTCTTCACGTTCAGCCGCGCTCCACGTATTATGCATGTTGCGGCGGACCAGTTGGGGATAGATGTCGAGAAATTCCTGGCCGACCTTTCTGGTGAACTCGAAATCTGCTTCGAACGCGCCGCTATTGTGATAATCGTAAAATATGCCGCCGATGCCGCGCATCTCGCCCCGGTGCGGGAGGAGGAAATAGTCCTCGCACCATTTCTTGAACTTGCCGTAATCGGCTCCGGTGCTCTCCTCGCAGGCCCGCCGCATGGCTGCATGGAAATCGCGGCTGTCCTCGTCGTCCTGCGTTCGCCTTGCCGCCAGCACCGGCGTCAGATCGGCCCCGCCCCCGAACCACGATTTGCCGGTAACGATGAACCGTGTGTTCATATGGGCCGCCGGCACCTGCGGATTGCGCGGGTGGGCGATGAGCGACACGCCGGATGCCCAAAAGCGTCCATCCTCCTCCGCACCCGGAATCTGCGAACGGAATTCTGGCGTGAACGTGCCGTGGACGGTCGAGATATGAACCCCGGCCTTTTCGAAAACGCGCCCATGCATGACCGACATCACGCCTCCGCCGCCATCGCTTCCATCGGGAGTCGTTCGCTGCCATGACTTGCGTTCGAACCGGCCGGGCGGAAGCGGTACGGAGCCAATCTCCTCCTCGAGGCGCTCCAAGCCGGCGCACAGCACATCCCTCAGTTCCTCGAACCATCGCCGCGCAGCGTCCTTTTGTGCTTCAAGTAATCCCATCTCACATCTGCATCTGGCTGGTTTGGCGCAAAGCCTCTCCCAAAACCATTGCGCAGGCAATCGCCACATTCAGCGAGCGCATGCCGTTTCGCATTGGGATAGTGATCTGTGCACCGGCACGTCGCCTCACCTCCTCGCTCACGCCGCTCGATTCACGGCCGAGCACCAGGATGTCATCGCCGCGAAATGCAAAGGACGTATAGGGCATTTCGCCCTTCGTAGTGAGCAGCACCTGCCTTTGCCCGGCAGTTGCCGCGCAGAATGCCTGATAAGAGGGCTGCCGAATGATCTGCGCATGATCGAGATAATCGAGGCCCGCCCGGCGCAGAGATCTGTCGTTCCAGGCGAAGCTTGCCGGCTCGATGATGTGAACGGTCACGTCGAGGCAGGCTCCGAGCCGCAGGATCGTTCCTACATTGGGTGGAATGTCGGGCTGATAAAGGGCGATCTCGGTCATCGGTGATAGCCAGCGAATCCACTCTCAGAGGGACCAAAGCGAGTATTGTGTCAAGCGCCGCCGCAAGGGAAATGCCGGCCTTTACTGCGACACTTGATGGCTAGACTTTCCTTGAGGCCGATGCCAAAAACGCCGCTGTACGCACCGGGAAAAGCGCATCGGCCCTGCTTTCCGGTGTGAGAAGAAAGAACAACCTCATGTCGTCTGCCACCGAGAGTTCAGAACCCAACCGGCGCGACTTCATTTTCATTGCCACAGGTGCCATGGCAGCTGTCGGCGCGGCGGCAGCCCTCTGGCCCTTCGTTGCCCAGATGAATCCCGATGCCTCCGTTCTGGCCCTTTCGACCATCGAGGTTGATCTCAATCCTATCGCCGAGGGTCAGGGAATAACCGTCAAATGGCGGGGCAATCCGGTTTTCCTCCGCCACCGGACCAAGAAGGAAATCGAAGAAGCCAGGAGCGCGCCCCTTGACGAACTGAAGGACCGTCTCGCCCGCAACGAGAATCTTCCCGACGATGCTCCTGCGACCGACGAGAACCGTTCAACGAAAGACAAGCCGCAATATCTTCTGATGATGGGCGTTTGCACTCATCTCGGCTGTGTTCCCCTGGGTGAGGCCGGCGACTACCACGGCTGGTTCTGCCCGTGTCACGGCTCGCACTACGATACGGCGGGGCGGATCCGGAAGGGTCCGGCGCCTGAGAATCTGCCGATACCGAAGATCGAGTTCGTCTCCGATACGACGGTCCGCATCGGCTAGAGGGCAAACATGAGCGCACATCAGACATATCAGCCCAAAACGGCAGCCGGCCGCTGGCTCGAGGAACGGCTGCCGATCATGGGCTTCGTCAGATCCCATTTGATGGATTATCCCACACCGAAGAACCTGAATTACTGGTGGACCTTTGGCGGCATCCTGACCACGATGCTGATCGTGCAGATCGTATCGGGCGTCACTTTGGTGATGCATTATACGCCGCATGTTGACATGGCATTCGATTCAGTCGAGCACATCATGCGCGACGTGAATTACGGCTGGCTTCTGCGCTACATCCACTCGAACGGCGCCTCCATGTTCTTCATCGCCGTCTATATCCACATGTTCCGCGGCATGTATTATGGGTCCTATAAGGCTCCTCGCGAAGTTTTGTGGATGATCGGCGTCCTCATTTATCTGGTCATGATGGCGACTGGTTTCATGGGCTACGTCCTCCCGTGGGGGCAGATGAGCTTCTGGGGAGCGAAAGTCATTACCAATCTGTTCAGCGCCCTGCCCTTTATCGGCGAGCCGCTGGTGACTTGGTTGTGGGGCGGCTTCACGGTCGATAATCCCACGCTGCAGCGTTTCTTCTCGCTCCACTATCTTTTGCCATTCGTTCTCGTGGGCCTCGTCGCTCTCCACATCTGGGCTCTGCATGTGCCGGGCAACGGAAATCCAACGGGGGTATCGGTCAAGTCGCAGCAGGACGTGTTGCCGTTTCATCCCTATTACACCCTGAAGGACGGTTTTGCGTTGGTCCTGTTCTTCTTGTTTTTTTCATTCTTTATTTTCTACGCTCCAAACTATCTCGGCCATGCCATCAACTACCAACCCGCCGATCCACTCTCCACGCCCGCGCACATCGTGCCGGAATGGTACTACCTTCCCTTCTACGCCATTCTCCGTGCAATCCCGCACAAGCTCTTCGGCGTGCTCGCCATGTTTGGCTCGATCCTGATTTTGCTCGTCTTGCCCTGGCTTGATACATCGCGGGTGCGGTCTGGTTCCTACCGTCCAATGTTCAGGCAGTTCTTCTGGCTTTTCGTGCTTGTCTGCATCGGGCTTGGCTATCTTGGCGCCAAGCCGCCGGAAGGTGGCTATGTCTTCGCGGCACGCATCCTCACCGCCTACTACTTCCTTCACTTCCTGGTGATATTGCCGCTCGTCGGGTTGCTCGAGAAACCCAGACCATTGCCGCCGTCGATTTCTGAAGCGGTCTTGGCCAGGAGATCGGCCAAGCTCGCGCCCCAGCCAGCCGAGTGAGTGGGGAAAATCACATGATCCGAAACTCCCTCACCGTCATTGCAGCTGTCTTCATCATGGCTGCGGCCGCAGCGCCGGCACCGGCTGCGGAATCCCAACGGCCAGCCAAGGATATTTCCTACAGCTTCGAGGGGCCGTTCGGCACATTCAGCCGCGGCCAACTGCAGCGTGGTTACAAGGTCTATAAGGAAGTCTGCGCCTCCTGCCACTCTATGCGGCTGCTGACCTTCCGCAATCTTGCCGACCCGGGAGGCCCGGAGTTCACAGAGGAGCAAGTCAAAGCTCTCGCGGCCACATTTCAGGTGCAGGATGGTCCCGATGAATCGGGCGAGATGTTCAACCGCCCGGCTTTGCCCTCGGATCGTTTCCCCTCGCCCTTTGCCAATGAGCAGGCGGCCCGCGCAGCCAACGGCGGAGCCTTGCCGCCGGACCTTTCGCTCACGACTAAGGCGCGGGAGGGCTGGACCGGCACATTCTGGCAGTTGGCAAACGGCATCGGCGGCCCGGAATATGTCTATTCGGTTCTCACCGGCTACGAGCCTGAGCCGCCCGAGCTGGCGGCGGAAAAGCCGCCGGGACGATACTACAATCCCTATTTTGCCAACGGTCACTGGATTTCCATGCCGCCGCCGCTCTCCGATGGGCAGGTGACCTTCGATGACGGTGCTTCGAACACCGCCGAGAACATGGCCCGCGACGTTTCTGCCTTCCTTGCCTGGTCGGCGGAGCCCAAGCTGGAGCAGCGAAAAGCGCTCGGCTTTCAAGTGATGATCTTTCTCGTCGTGTTCTCCGCTTTGGTCTATCTCGCCAAGCAGAAAATCTGGACGGGAATCGATCATTGAGCGGGTGATCGGGCCTGCCTTGCCATCGCTGGCCCGACACTTTATAAGCTCCGCCGCGGGCGCCGGTCACCCCTGGAGGAAGGCCCGTTGAAGCCAAGATGGAGCCGCTGGGCTCCATTTGATTTATCGAGACAACCTGAGGAGTTCCGCCATGGCTAAAGCAGTTTTGTTGAAGGCCGAGGCGCGTGCCGGGCAAGGCAAGGGGGCCGCCCGGGCCGTGCGCCGCGAAGGCCTGGTTCCCGCCGTCATCTACGGCGACAAGAAGGATCCCGCGCTCGTTTCCCTGAAATACCGCGACCTTCTCCCCCATGTGAACACCGGCCGCTTCACCGCAACCCTGGTCGATCTCGACCTCGGCGGCGAGACGGTTCGCGTGATCCCGCGCGATATCCAGTTCGAGCCGGTGCGCGACTTCATCATCCATGTCGATTTTCTAAGGCTTGGCAAGGACGCTCGCATCCGCGTCGAGGTTCCGGTGCACTTCCGGAATCACGAGGCGTCCCCTGGGCTGAAAGCGGGCGGCGTGCTCAACATTGTCCGCCACCAGATCGAATTCTTCTGCCCTGCCGACAGTATTCCCGAGGAGGTTCTCGTCGATCTTAGCGGCCTTCATATCGGCCAGTCGGTTCACGTCTCGCAGGTCAAATTGCCTGAGGGCGCGCAGCCGACGATATCCGAGCGCGATTTCACTATCGCCACCATCGCTGCTGCTGCTGCCGCTCCGGTCGAGGAAGAAGCTGAAGCAGCCCCGGCAGCTACCGAGGTCCCCGCCATTGCCCAGAAGGTACCGGCCGAAGGTGCCGCGGCCCCTGCCGCGTCCGGCAAGGAAGCTGCTCCGGCAGCTCCCGGCAAATCGGCAACTCCGGCCAAGAAGGAAGCTGGTGGCGATAAAAAGAAATAATCCGTGCGGACTCGCCTGGTTTTGCTAGGCAGGGATCGGCTTCATGTTGCTCTTCGTCGGCCTCGGCAATCCCGGGAGCCAATATGCCTTCAACCGCCACAACATCGGTTTCATGGCGGTGGATGCGATCGCCATCCACCATCGCTTCTCGCCATGGCGGCGCAAGTTTCAGGGAACGATTGCTGAAGGCATTCTCGCCGGCGTGAAAGTCATTGCCCTGAAGCCTGGAACCTACATGAATGAATCCGGCCGCAGCGTCGGCGAAGCCATGCGTTATTTCCAGTGCGCGAGCTCCGACATCTATGTGTTCCATGACGAGCTTGATCTCATGTCCGGCAAAGTTCGGGTGAAGACCGGCGGCGGCACCGCCGGCCACAATGGCATCCGATCGATCGACGCCCATATCGGCAGCGGCTTTCATCGAGTCAGGCTCGGCATCGGCCATCCCGGCGAGCGGCACCGGGTTCACGGCCATGTTCTCGGCGATTTCGCCAAGTCGGATAGGGAATGGCTCGAGCCGCTGCTCGATGCCATAGCCGAACATGCGGGTCTGCTTGCCACCGCCGGCGAGGCGAGCTTTCAGAACAAGGTCCATCTCGCGCTCAATCCGGTCGATAAGACCTTGGCGAACGGCGCGAAGGACTTGCCCTGATGGGTTTCCGCTGCGGTATAGTCGGGCTGCCGAATGTGGGCAAGTCCACCCTGTTCAACGCCCTTACCCGGACCGCTGCCGCCCAGGCGGCCAACTATCCCTTCTGCACCATCGAGCCGAATGTGGGCGATGTCGGCGTGCCCGACGAACGGCTCGACACCCTCGCCCGCATTGCGGGCAGCGCGCAGGTCATTCCGACCCGGCTCACCTTCGTTGATATCGCCGGCCTGGTCCGCGGCGCCTCGCGCGGCGAAGGGCTCGGCAACCAGTTCCTCGCCAACATCCGTGAGGTGGATGCCATTGCCCATGTCGTGCGGTGCTTTAGGGACGACGATGTCACTCATGTCGAAGGACGCATCGACCCCGTCGCCGACATCGAGACGATCGAAACCGAACTGATGCTTGCCGACCTCGACAGCCTCGAAAAGCGGATCGTGAATCTGGAGAAGCGCGTGCGCGGCGGCGACAAGGAGGCCAAGGAAACCCTGAGCCTTGTCAGCCGCTCGCTTCCCTTGTTGCGCGAGGGCAGGCCCGCCCGCCTGGTCGAACGCAAGCCCGAGGAACGCAAACTCTTCGATGCGCTCGGCCTCTTGACCTCCAAGCCCGTTTTATACGTGTGCAATGTCGAGGAGGCGTCTGCCGATCGTGGCAATGAATTCTCCGCTAAGGTATTTGCCCGCGCGCGTGCCGAAGGAGCCGAAGCCGTCGTGGTCTCTGCCAAGATCGAGAGTGAGATCGCCCTTCTCTCACCCGAGGAGCAGAAGGACTATCTCCGCGCCGTCGGCTTGTCGGAGCCGGGCCTCAACCGTGTGATCCGCGCCGGTTACAAACTACTGCATCTCGTTACGTTTTTCACCGCCGGCCCAAAGGAAGCACGGGCCTGGACGGTGACGAGCGGCACACGCGCCCCTGCGGCCGCCGGAGTCATCCATACTGATTTCGAAAAGGGCTTCATCCGCGCAGAGACCATCGCTTATGAGGATTATGTCGCTTTGAATGGTGAGGCAGGCGCACGCGATAATGGCAGGCTGCGGCTCGAGGGTAAGGACTACATTGTTGCAGACGGCGACGTGCTGCATTTCCGCTTCGCGCCCTGAACAGGCGCCTTGCGGGCGAGGTATGAAGTCACGGCAAAAATTTGCTATGTTCGCATCCTGCGCCTTGTGCAGCAGCTCTGGAAGATTGGCACCATAGGATGGGTACGGACACCGGCGTCACCAACTACCGAGCGAGCGGCAATGACCGCCTGCGGCATGTGTTCGTGCGCGATCTCGAGTTCATGGCGCTCCTGGGCGTGTATGAGCATGAGAAGCGCAAACCCCAGCGCATCGTCCTCAACATCGATCTGTCAGTACGCGAGGATCTGGTGAACCTGGCCGACGACATTGAGAATGTTGTGAGCTACGAGGCCGTCGTGAGGCGCATCGAAGCCATCGTGGCGGAAGGTCATGTTCATCTGGCCGAAACCTTGGCCGAGCGCATCGCCGAGGCGTGCCTGGCCGATGAGCGTGTGTCTGCCGCCCGGGTGCGCGTCGAGAAGCCCGACATCATACCCAACGCCCGCAGCGTCGGCGTCGAAATCGAACGCCTCCGCCAGCCGGCCGGTCAGCGATAGCGCGAGCATGACCTCAGGTACCGAGAAAGATACTGGACTGGCGCTCCCTTGACGCCCATGTGCCTATTGCCATGACCGCCGAGACCGATAACGAGGGCTTTGAAGAGGAACCCGCCGCCGACCTTTCTGCGCCGGGCCCCGACGTCATTCGACGTCTTGGCAGGATGCTGCCAAGCAGGCCTGGCGTCTATCGCATGATCGACGCCAAGGGTGAGGTGATCTACGTCGGCAAGGCGCGCAGCCTTCGCAATCGTGTGATGAATTATACCCGGCTCGGCGGCCACACCAGCCGCATCGCCGCGATGATTGCTGCCACCGCCAATATGGAATTCGTGACGACCGAGACCGAAGCCGAGGCGCTCCTGCTCGAAGCGAACCTCATCAAGAAGCACAAGCCGCGCTATAATGTCGTTCTTCGCGATGACAAATCTTTTCCCTATATCCTCATAGCCCGCGACCATCGCGTGCCGCAGCTTGTCAAGCATCGCGGCGCCCGTAGCCGCAGAGGCAGCTACTTCGGGCCATTCGCTTCCGCCTGGGCCGTCAACCGCACAATCAACTCTCTTCAAAAGGCGTTTCTTCTGCGCTCCTGCAGCGATTCGGTTTTCGAAAACCGCACACGCCCCTGCCTCCTCCACCAAATCAAGCGCTGCTCCGCCCCCTGTACTGGGGAAATCGACGAGACCTCCTATCTGGCGCTTGTCGATGAGGCCGAGGACTTTCTGCGCGGCCGCAGCGCCGTGATGAAGGAAAGGCTCGCCGCCCAAATGCAGGAGGCTTCGGACAAGCTCGACTTCGAACTGGCGGCGCGCTACCGCGATCGCATCTCCGCCATGAGCGTCGTCACTTCGGTCCAAGGCATCAACCCTGAAACGGTGGACGAAGCCGACCTCTTTGCCATCGCACAACAGGCCGGCCACACCTGCGTCCAGGTTTTCTTCTTCCGCGCCGGTCAGAACTGGGGCAATCGCGCCTATTTTCCCCGCGCCGACAAAAGCCTCGGCGAGGCCGAAATCCTCGGCTCTTTCCTCGCCCAGTTCTACGACGACAAGCCGCTGCCTCCCGTGATTCTTCTCTCGCACCCGGTAGAAGAGCAGGACCTGCTGGCCGAGGCCTTCTGCACCCGTGCCGGACACAGAATCGAGATCCTCGTGCCCCAGCGCGGTGAAAAACGCTCGCTCGTCGATCACGCCCTTGCCAACGCCCACGAGGCGCTGGGCCGCCGGCTTGCTGAATCGCAATCGCAGTCGCGGCTGCTCGACGGCGTTGCACGAGTGTTCGGTCTGGACGCAACGCCCCGCCGGATCGAGGTCTTCGACAATTCCCACATCCAGGGTGCTGAGCCGGTAGGGGCCATGATCGTTGCGGGGCCGGAGGGCTTTATCAAGAATCAGTACCGAAAATTCAACATGCGCAGCGAAGCGGGCGCGCTCGGCGATGATTTTGGCATGATGCGGGAGATGCTCACCCGCCGTTTCACCAGGCTGCTCAAGGAGGAGGCCGAAGGACAAGCTTCAGCCGAAGCCGATGTTCAGCACCGCCCCGACCTGATCTTGATCGATGGCGGCCAGGGTCAAGTTTCGGCCGTCAGGGCCGTTCTGGAGGATCTGGGCCTCCACGGGCTTCCCGTCGCCGGTATCGCCAAGGGATTGGAACGCGACGCCGGCCGCGAGCATTTCTATGTTCCCGGCAAGGAGTCTTTCATGCTCGATTCCCGCGACCCGGTTTTGTACTATGTCCAGAGGCTCAGGGATGAAGCTCACCGTTTTGCCATCGGGTCCCACCGCGCGAAGCGCTCGAAGGCCATTGGCATCAATCCTCTCGATGAAATTCCGGGCATTGGACCCGGGCGCAAAAAAGCCTTGCTTATGGCATTTGGATCGGCAAAAGCGGTAAGTCGCGCAAGTGTCGGCGACCTTGAAAAGATAGACGGCATCAGCCGGCAGCTTGCTGCGGCCATTTACGATTTCTTCCATGAGGGAGGAAAATAGGTGTGTCTACGCGGGAACAGACGACCACCTTTGCTGGCCAGACGATGGTTCTGAGCCTGCCTAACATTCTCACCTACGGACGCA
Source organism: Aestuariivirgaceae bacterium (assembly GCA_035265265.1). Taxonomy (GTDB): domain Bacteria; phylum Pseudomonadota; class Alphaproteobacteria; order Rhizobiales; family Aestuariivirgaceae; genus DATBLQ01. The sequence continues at coordinate 13,925 of DATFOT010000345.1, forward strand.
TCCTCGCCGTACCGGTGGTGACCGGCTGTATCCTTTGGCGCGGCGACAATGCCCGCTGGTTGGCGCTTTTCGTCTTCATCGTCGCTGCTTTCACCGATTTTCTCGATGGCTATCTTGCCCGCCGCTGGAAGCAGCAATCTGCTTTGGGCCGCATGCTTGATCCCATCGCCGACAAGCTCCTGGTGGCGGCCACGCTATTGGCTCTCGCCGGCGATAAAACCATCTACGGCATGCACACCTGGGCCGGCGTTATCATCATCTGCCGCGAAGTTCTGGTATCGGGCTTGCGCGAATTCCTGGCCGAGCTTCGCGTCTCCGTGCCCGTTACCCAGCTTGCCAAGATGAAGACCGGCCTTCAACTCGTCGCCATCGCCTTCCTGATCGCCGGCCCGGCCGGAGATAAGCTCTTTTCCTATACGACCCCGATAGGCCTCGCCGGCCTTTGGGTTGCCGCGGCCCTCACCCTCTACACCGGCTACGACTATTTCCGTGCCGGTCTGAGCCACGTGGTAGACGAAAAACCGCGATGAAGATTCTATATTTCGCCTGGGTGAGGCAGCGTGTCGGCATGGCAGAAGAAACACTTGCCCCGCCCGACGATGTTACGACCGTAGCTGGTCTGATCGACTGGCTCAAATCACGCGATGAGAGCTACGCCAATGCCTTCGCCGATTTGCGTGTCATTCGCGCTGCCGTCAATCAGCAGCTCGTGCCGCTCGACGCCCCGCTCGCAGGCGCGCGTGAAATAGCGTTTTTTCCGCCCGTCACCGGCGGGTGAGATGGGTCCTTACACAATAGAAATTCCCTTCCGCCGGCTTTTCGCCTCCCGGTGAAGGAGAGGTGGGAGGCTGGCCCTCCTAGGTGCCTACTTCAAAGAGTAGGACTGGTGCCCACTTCCGTTAATTTCGAGAATCCCTCTCCCCATTTCATCTTCGTCATGCGCGGACTTGATCCGCGCATCCGGCCGGATCAAGTCCGGCCATGACGTAGTGGGTGAAACTGGCTCAGAGGCTTTCGCCGGAATGACGATGGAGGGACGCGTCTGCGCGCGCTTGATCCTATGCTGCAGCGGCCTGCTTGGGCATGACCTCCGCGAGATAATCCTCGCGCAAAGCCTTGGTGATGTCGCCGACCTCGAACCGGTAGGGACCGATCTCGGAGACCGGAGTGACTTCCGCGGCCGTGCCCACGATAAAACATTGGTCGAACCCTGCCATCTCCTCGGGCATGATCGCCCGCTCGATAACGTTGATCTGCCGCCGCTCGGCAAGTCCCATCACTGTTCGCCGCGTTATACCGTCCAGGAAGCAGTCGGGCGTCGGGGTGTGCAGCTCGCCATTCCTGACGAAGAAGATGTTCGCTCCTGTGCATTCGGCCACCTGTCCGCGCCAGTCCAGCATGAGCGCATCCGCGTAGCCCTTGCGCTCGGCCGCGTGTTTCGACAGCGTGCAGATCATATAGAGACCGACCGCCTTTGCCTTGGCTGGTGCGGTCCTGGGATCGGGCCGGCGATATTCCGCCATGTCGAGGCGGATCCCCTTCATCACCTGGGCGGGATCGAAATATGCCGGCCATTCCCAGACCGCTATTGCAACATTGATCTTTGCCGCCTGTGCCGAAACTCCCATCATCTCCGAGCCGCGCCACGCGATTGGCCGCACATAGGCATTGGTGAACCCCTGCCGCAGCAGCGTGGCCCGGCAGGCCTCGTCGATTTCACCGACGGTGAAGGGAATTTCCATGTCGAGCATCTCGGCCGACAGGAACAGCCGCTCCGTATGCTCCGTGAGCTTGAAAATTTCCCCGCCATAGGCGCGCTCGCCTTCAAATACCGCGCTCGCATAATGCAATGCGTGCGTCAGCACATGGACCTTGGCATCCTTCCACGGCACGAACGCGCCATTCATCCAGATCACGCCTTCGCGTTGGTCGAAAGGAATGATAGCCATGGCGCTTCTCCTCTGCGGGCTCTCACGCGGTATTGAAAGGTCTGGAATATTATTCCATCGGCACTTGTTTTTCTGTAATGGTTGGATAAAAATATGTCAATATGGCTGACATAAATATAAGGCTGCTGCCCCGGACAGATGAGTCCCTCGTCGAGCTCGTGGAGCTTTTCTTTTTCGCTTATCGCGACTTTACCGCCGATCCCGATCATATCCTTGCGAAGATCGGCTTCGGGCGCGCCCATCATCGCGTGCTTCACTTCGTCGGCCGCAATCCCGGCATGACGGTGGCCGAGCTGCTCGACATACTCAAGATCACCAAACAGTCGCTTGGCAGGGTTTTGCGCGAGCTGATAGAGAAAGATTATGTCCTTCAGGAGGAGGGATTGCAGGATCGCCGGCAGCGCCTTCTTTATCTGACCGGCCGCGGGGAAGGTCTGCACCAGGAACTCATCTCGCCGCAGCTCACGCGTTTCGATCGCGCGCTGGCCAGATCTCCCGGCAGCGAAAAGGCGTTTAAAGACATGCTGCTGCATATGATCGATGGTGAAGGACGCGAGCAGTTGCGCACAATCCAGGCACGCGCCCGCAAGCGCGCGAAGGGAGATCGCTGAATGGCGGAAATGGGCGACATCACGCCGCATATTCTCGTAGTGGACGACGACCGCCGTATTCGCGAGCTCATTGCGTCTTTCCTGAGCGGGCACGGCTTGCGCGTGACCGCCGCAGCCAGCGCAGCCGAAGCCCGTGAGAGAATGCGCGGCTTGGCTTTTGAT
>DATFOT010000346.1:0-5915 GCA_035265265.1 Aestuariivirgaceae bacterium
CGCGTCTCATTAGCATCGGCATGCTCCGCAGTTTACACCTCCACCCTGTTGGCGTAACGCCGATATTAGCGCAAGCCTCGCGCTCAGCCAGCGCTATCGCGCATCATTAGCTTCGCTCCCCTGCGGTAAGCCCGGCCGAATAGGCCGGGCTTTTTATTGCCTCTCGACGATCGTTTCGAAGTCGATTTCGCCGATGAGCTCGTCCCTTGCTGCCTCCGCTTGTCTCATTTTCTCCATGCTCTGCCTGAGCGTGCTCAAATTCGACCCATAGCCGACGATGCCGTAGATCACCGCCGCGATGGCGGCAATCAGCGAGAGCGGCCCCGAGCTGTAGAGCCCCGTCGCCAGCGCCACCATCCACGACACGCCGAGCGCAACGGCCAGCCTTGAAAAGCGGATGATTTTGCGGCAGCTCTCGACCGTCTCGGCGAGCTGTTCTATTTCCCTTTCCAGCTGCGATATCCGGCCGCTCACATGCTCATCGCTCATGGTTGCACGCGCAGCCGCGAGTTGACTTGCCGAGCGTTTTGCCGGACGTTTTGGAATTCTGAAGGGCCTCCGTCATGACCGTGGCATTATCACGAACTCTGGTGTTTCCGGAAAAAACTCTTCCCGACGCGGCGGGCTTGATTGCTGAAGGCCGCGCAATGGCGAGAGAGGTTACGGTCGGCCGCGCACCCTTCCTGCAAACCTACGGTGTCGGCTCGGAAATCGAATACAAGCGAAAAGCCATGGAGCAGGGACGCATTACCATGCATGCCCAGATCGGCTTCCGCGATTTGGCCAAGAGCCGGCGCGCCTATCATGAAATCTGGGATCGCCTCGCCGGCTCCGGCTGCCGCGTCGACCGTTACGGTATCTGCCTGGACTGGAGCATGGGTTATCCGCGCGCCATGCGCAAAGACATGCCGCGCGGAACCGGTCTCATCATGCACGACATCGACGACTGGATATCGTTGACGAGCGCTGCTCCCGTCGCTCCTCACTTCGGGGATTTTGTCATCGGAACGCCTGCCGCCTTCGAGAACACCATTGCCGCCTTGCTCTCCGGCTCGACATCAATCGGCAATCTCGGCCAGTATTTTGCTTTTCGTCAGCCGCACTGGGACGATGATATTTTCACCACCGCGGAATCGCTCAAAGCCATCGCGCTCACCGCGGCACAGCCGGTGCCGGTGATTGTCCACTCCAATCTCGACGACGGTTTTGCATCGATTTTCACCGATCTCTCCTGCTCGCTCGGTACCATCCTGCTCGAGCAGTACATCGTCGACGAGCTTTTGGGCGGCCACGCGGCATATTCCTTCGGCAACACCTACGCCAAGCCTTTCAGCCGCCTCGCATTCCAGCGCGCCGCGCAGAGAATTTCAACGACCCCCGGCACGATGATTTACGGGGCAACCACGATGTATGGCCCCAATCACGCCGCTAATTATGCCGCCTTGGCCACCTATCTGCGGGTTGACATTTACGGCGAGAAAACCCGCCCCGCCGGCCACGCGGTCAATCCGACCCCCGTTACCGAGGCCGATAGAATTCCCGATATCGACGAGATCGTCGATGTTCATATGTTTGCCAACCGGCTTGTCGAGCTCGACCTTCCTTTGCATGGTCTCTACCGCGATGATGAGGTCGATGCCGTCGCCGACCAGATCGTGCTTGGCGGACGGCAGTTCAAGAGCAACGTGCTCAATGGCTTCACGCAAGCCGGGATCGACATCGGCAATCCTTTCGAAATGCTTCTCGCCATTCGTCGTATCGGTTCCAAGCGGCTGGAGGAACTCTACGGACCTGGCCAGCCCGATCCCGGCCGGCTGCGCGGACGCATGCCCCTGGTGCGTTCTCATTCGATCGAGCAGCTTGAGCAGGAAGGCGAAGGCCTTCTCGGCCGAATGACACTCTCTGACCGAAATGCCATCGCCGCGGCCGGACTCCGCGGGTGCATAGCAACAACGGACGTTCACGAATACGGCAAGGTCCTGATCGAAACTGTTCTCAAGGGGCTGGGGGTTGAAATCATAGACGGCGGCATCTCGACCGATCCCAACGACCTGGCCCTTCAGGCGCAGACCTCCGCTGCAGATTTCATTGCCTTGTCCTCATATAATGGCGTCGCCCTGCAATTCGTAACGGAGCTCAGGCGCGAGCTCGGCGAACGCGGCACCGACCTGCCGGTTTTCATCGGCGGCAAGCTCAATCGCATTCCCGATGGAACCAACACCAGCCTTCCTGTCGATATCAGCAAGGAGATCGCTGCCGCGGGTGCCATCGTCTGCACGGCCGTCGACGGAATGATAACGCAATTGCTGCAAGTTGCGCGAAACCGGCCGGCAGCCGGAAACCGCCACCGCGCACGCTGATTGCGCTCGCCTACTCGGCGATTTCGAACTTGACACCCTGCGCCAGCGGCAATGTCGAGCCATAGTTGATCGTATTCGTCTGCCGTCGCATATAGGCCTTCCACGAATCGGCACCCGCTTCACGTCCTCCGCCGGTCTCCTTCTCGCCACCGAAGGCGCCGCCTATTTCTGCACCCGAAGGGCCGATGTTCACATTGGCGATGCCGCAATCCGAGCCGACGGCTGAAACGAACAGCTCCGCCTCCTGAAGATCGCCGGTGAAAAGCGATGAAGAGAGTCCGGCCGAAACACCATTCTGCAGCTCGATTGCCTCCTCGAAGCTGCTATAGCGGGTGACATACAGGATGGGAGCGAAGGTTTCCCGCAGCATCGGGCCTTCCTGATTAGCCATTTCTACAACCGCCGGCCTTGCGTAAAAAGCCTCCGAATCCTCCTGCGCAATCCGCTCGCCGCCATGGACCCTGGCCCCGAGAGAGCGGGCTTCATCGAGCGCGCGTTGCATCGCATCAAAGGCGGTGCCGTCGATCAGCGGGCCGACGAGCGTGCCGTCCGCGCGCGGGTCTCCTACGCGCGCTGAGCCGAACGCGCGGATCAGCCGCGGAACGATTTTGTCATAGACACTCTCCGCCACGATGAGCCGGCGCAGCGTGGTGCATCTTTGGCCCGCCGTTCCCATAGCCGCGAAGGCAATCGCGCGCAGCGCCAGATCGAGATCGGCCGAGGGAGCGACGATCGCCGCATTATTGCCGCCAAGCTCCAGAATGGCGCGTGCCAGGCGTGCCGCCAGTCTTGCGGCAACCTGTTTTCCCATCCGCGTCGATCCTGTCGCCGACACCACACCGACGCGCGGATCGTCGATCAGAATCTCACCGACGCTGCTCGCGCCGACAAGCACCTCCAGCAGCCCCTCCGGAACGCCGCCAAATCGCTCGGCAGCCGCCTGGAACACGCGGCGAATGGTCAGCGAAGTGAGCAAGGTTTTCTCCGATGGCTTCCAAACGACGGAATTGCCGCAGACGAGCGCAATGGCGGCATTCCACGACCACACCGCGCCCGGAAAATTAAACGCGGTGATCACGCCGCACACCCCAAAGGGATGCCAGGTCTCCATCATGCGGTGATCGGGACGTTCCGTCGCCATCGTCAGGCCGTAGAGCTGGCGCGAAAGACCCACGGCAAAATCGCAGATGTCGATCATCTCCTGCACTTCGCCGAGCCCTTCTGAGGGAATCTTGCCCACCTCGAGCGTGATGAGCCGGCCAAGATCGCTCTTCGCTGCCCGCAACTCTTCGCCGAAGAGCCGTACGAACTCGCCTCGCTGCGGTGCCGGCACCCGCCGCCAGCTCTTGAAAGCGGTGTCAGCCCGGCCGATAGCCTCGCGTGCCTCCGCCGCCCCGGTCGCGCTGAACCTGCCGATAATTCCTCCATCGATGGGCGAGCGCGCTTCTATTGCACCCGATGCCGTGGGAGGATCGATGCTCAACCGGCTCAATATGGCAAGGATTTCATCTCTCGGAGATTGCCCGCGGGAGGCGCCTGTCGTTTTCAACATGAAATTCACTCAGGGGAAATGTTGGCTCTCGAAAACCATGCACGGCTGGAGCGCTGGGGTCAAACCTTTGCGACCTTCCGTGCGCCTTGGCGAAACGCGATCACCTGATCGGCAGCGGCGAGACCGGTGGCATAGGCGCCATGTGCCGTCGAAAAATCGAAGGGTGAACAGGCCTCGCCCGCGAAGAACAGCCGATTATCCACCGGTGCGGCGAGCAATTTGCGGCACGCTGCTTTCCCCGGAAGCGCGTAGGAGTAAGAGCCGCGCGAGAAGGGGTCCGTTCCCCAGCAATGCATTCCAACCGGCTTCAGCCGTTGCCCGAAACTGCTGCCGAAAATGCCGACGAGTTCGCTCAACGCGAAATCGTGAAAGGCGGCAGGACCGCCGGCTTCGAGTTCCCGTGCCAGCTTTCCGCCGAGATAGGCCTCGATCTGGGGCCTGCCGAACGGCCGCACATGATAAGCCGCCGTGCCGCTATTCCTTGTCGCGCCAAAGATGCGGCTGTCGGGTTCGAACTCCTCATGTTCCTCGAGAGAAAGAAAGATCTTGTCGGCAAGCCCGAGCGGCAAGCCTGCCGCTGCTTCGGATTTTTCCGGCAGACGCGGCGCGAAGAGATCGATGTCTTCGGCAAGCACATTGCTCGGCAGCGTGATGATGGCGGCATTCGCGGTCAATGTGCCCTTGGCCGTGATCACTTTAAGCCGCTGTCCCCGCCGGTCGATCAGCTCGACCGGGCAGCCAAGTTCGACATTCACATCGCCTGCATGATTGGCGATAACCCGGCCATAGCCTTCGACGATGCGCCAGTCCACGCCGGTGTTGTCATAGCTGGCCAGATCGCGGGCCGATACGCAATCGAGCTCTGCTCCGCTGACATAGGTGCTGACCGCGTTGAGCAGATCGTTCCACCGGCTGCCCGGCTCGAGGAGTGCCGCAGCAGCCATGTCGGGCCCATCCGGGGGAAAGGACTCCAGGCGTTGATAAAATTGCTCCGCCGCCTCGCCGAAGGCTCGTTGCTCCGCGAGTGGAAAGCCCAGGGGCAGCGAAGGCCGTGTCCATGGCGGCGGTGTCCTGTCGATTGAGCATCCTTGCGCTTCGGCGATTTCCCGCCATTTGTTTCGCTCCGCTGAATGCAGCCAGCCGCAGCCGAGATCGATCGGGTAAGGCGAGCCATCGGTGACGGTCCATGCTCTGCCGCCCAGCCGTGGCCTTGCCTCTACGAGAACGGTTTTGACATTGGCATCGGCCAGCTGCCGCGCTGCTGCAATTCCGGCAGCCCCCCCGCCTACCACAACCACTTCGAATTCACTGCCTGCCATGGAGGCTCCGATGCGCCCGTCTTTTTAGCAGCGAAACAGAATGCCTCAACTCAATTCAGACGCAGCCTTCTGATTTGAAGCCTGTGGTAATCGACGCGGTAGAAACCGTCATCGGCAATGCTCACCGCCTCGGGCATGATGGACATAACATCCTGCGCTACGACGCCGGCGTAGCGCTCGGGCCTGCCTACATAATTGAATGTGTAGAACGGCAGCCCGTGCCGGGTCGTGCCGACGCGGATGACGTTCTCTTTCAATCGCAGATCGGAAGGCGTCTTCCGTTCGTCATCGTCATCGAAAAATTGGTCGCTCATTCTCCGTCCCCTCCCGACTCATGAGAATCGATCATCGGCATTCTGCAGTCAACCATTGCGGGTTGATCGGCGTTGATCGATTTAGCGCAGGAAATCAAATCATTAGTTCGAAAGAAGTTGACCAGAGCGGTTGCGTTTTGTGGTGTTTTTGCAACTCGTGCAAACTGCTGGTCAGCCCCGACGCGGCGCCGGCTTCCAAAGTGTGAGGAGCGGACCCCTGCCCCCGAGCACCGGATCCTTGCGCGGTCTTCCAACTTTCGAAATTGTTTTCACCGCGCGCACATGATCCTCGCTGCTGGTGCACAGATCGTAAGTGCCTGAAGGCGGATAGGCGCCCACCACGAGGAAGTCCTCGCTGGCGGAAATTTTC
>DATFOT010000347.1:0-3989 GCA_035265265.1 Aestuariivirgaceae bacterium
GCTCCGTCGCACCGGAGACAGTCTGACAGCAGGATCGGCATTTGCATTATGGCCGCTGCCTGCATCCGCTATGGATTTCCGGCCTCTCTTGGCCAGGTTGGAAGTCGAGCTCACCCAGACCACCTGGGCGATGTTCGCTCAGCTCCTTACGATGGCGGTTCTCCTTTGGGCATTCTTCGTGATCCGCCGTCTCATTCGCGACGATGCCGCGGCTCGCCGGCGCATAGCCGAGCTTGAGGGGGAAATCAACGAAGCCGAGGCGGCATTGCGGGCCGAGCCCCATTTGCTGCTCATCTGGCGCGGGCGCAATGCCGAGCCCGATCGCATCATCGGCGACATGCGTGACACGGCAAAGGTGCCGGCTCAGCGCGAAACGCTCCTCGATTTCCCGGTCTGGCTAGAGCCTGAATCGGCCTCGGCCCTTGCTGCGGCAGCCACAACGCTGCGTGAAACCGGCATTTCGTTCAACATTGGAATCCGCACCAAGCGGGGCGAACTCCTCGAGGCCGACGGGCGTGCGGCCGGCAGGCTCGCGACGCTTCGGCTGCGCCCGCTTTCCGGCGAGCGCCGCCACATCACCGAAATGGCCTTTGATGCCCGCAAGCTGTCGAAGCAGGTCGAGCGGCTGAGCGCCATTCTTGACGGCGCCCCCCTGCCTATCTGGCTGAAAGATGCAGCGAGCCGGCTGATCTGGGTAAACCGTGCTTATTTGCGCGCTGTCGAGAATGCCGACATCGATTCCGTGGTCGCCAGTGGTATCGATATCGTCGAACCCGCGAAGCTGGAATTTGCGCTTGGCAGCGAGGAGGTCGGCCGCCATGCCCGCGCTCACGCCGTCATCGAGGGCAGCAAGCGCGCTCTCGATGTTTACGAAGTCACCCTCTCCGAGGGCATGGCCGGATTTGCCATCGACGTCACCGCCCTGGAAGAATCACAGAAGGAGCTCAAGCGCCATATTCGCGCCCACGCCAACACGCTCGACAAGCTTGCGACGGCAATCGCTATCTTCGGCGCCGATCAGCGCCTGCGTTTTTTCAATTCCGCCTATGTCGACCTCTGGGATCTCGACCCCGTCTGGCTCGAAAGCAACCCAAGCGATGGCGAAATTCTCGACTGGCTCCGCTCCCACCGCAAGCTCCCCGAACAGGCGAATTACCGCGACTGGAAGGCGCGCCAGCTGAACGCCTACACCACGCTGGAGACACGCGAAAGCTGGTGGCATCTGCCCGACGGCCAGTCGCTTCATGTCGTCTGCGAGCAGCATCCGTTTGGCGGCGTCACCTATCTTTACGAAAACGTTACCGAGAAAATCCGCCTCGAAAGCCAATACAACGAGCTGATCAGCGTTCAGAGAGAAACCCTCGACAATCTGCATGAGGGTGTCGCCCTGTTCGGCACCGATGGCAGGCTCAGGCTGTATAATCCGACCTTTGCCCGGCTCTGGTCGCTGGACGCCCCTTTCCTCGACGAGCATCCGCACATCGACGCCGTGATCCGCAAGTCGCGGGCGCTCTTCGATAGCGCCATGTGGGACGAGTTGAAATTTGCCGTCACCTCCTTCGATACCAATCGCCATCCGCTGAAGGAGCGCATCGATCGCCCGGACGGGATGGTGCTGCAGGTGTCCTCCGTGCCTCTTCCCGATGGCAACACCCTTCTCACCCATATGGATGTCACCGACACCACCCGCATCGAGAACGCCCTGCGCGAACGGGCCGAGGCCCTGGAGGCCGCCGACAGGCTGAAGACCAACTTCCTTTCCAACGTCTCCTATGAGCTGCGCACGCCGCTCACCAACATCATCGGATTCTCACAGAGCCTGTCGATCGGCATCGCCGGCCAGCTGCTGCCCAAGCAGAACGAATATCTGCATCATATTCAGGAATCATCTAACGATCTCCTCGAGATCATCGATGCGATTCTCGATCTGACCACCATTGATGCCGGAGCGATGGAGCTGAAGCTGCGCCCCCTTGCCGTAGCCGAGACCCTCGAAGCCGCCGCCCGCACCGTCGCCGATGCGATCGACAAGCGCGATCTCACCTTGAAGATCGAGATCGCCGACAATGTCACCGACTTCATCGCCGATGACAAGCGTGTCCGCCAGGTCCTCTCCAATCTTCTCTCCAATGCCATTGGTTTCTCGAGCGCCGGCGGCGAAGTTCTGATGGGAGCCCGGCGCGATGCCGACGATATCGTGCTCTGGGTATCCGATACCGGCAGGGGCATCGAGCCTGAATTTCAAAAACATGCGTTCGAGCGTTTCCATGCCAGGGCCACTGGCGGCGGCCATCGCGGCCCTGGCCTGGGCCTCGCCATCGTGAAAAGCTTTGTCGAGCTCCACAGCGGTCAGGTTTCCTTGCTGTCGAAGGTTAACAAGGGAACGACGGTCATTTGCCGTTTTCCCATTGACGGCCCGGTCTCCGGCGGTAAATCGGTAAGGCGCGCCCACGCGGAAGCAAGCCGCATCCGCCAAGCCTCTTGATCGACCACGCCAGGATGAACCGGCCAGCCCATGCAATTGTCTCGCCCGACCCGGATTTTGCCCGATGAGGCCGCAACCCTGGCGCTCGGCCACGAACTGTCGCTCATTGCCCGTCCGGGTGACCTGATACTGCTCGAGGGCGAGCTGGGTACCGGCAAGACGGGGCTGGCCCGCGGCTTTATCCGTGCTGTCGCAGGCGAAAATTCGCTCGACGTTCCGAGCCCGACCTTCACCCTCGTCCAAACCTATGAATCCCCCAGGATGAAGATCGCCCACCTCGATCTCTTTCGTCTGCGCACGCCCGATGAGGTAAGCGAGCTCGGTATCGACGATCTTCTGATGGATCATACCGTGCTGGTCGAATGGCCCCGCTACATGCCGGATGGTCTGCCCGATGACCGCCTGGAGCTCCGGCTGGAGCATCACGACGAGGGCCGCCGCGCACTGATTGCGGCATACGGCAGCTGGCAGTCGCGGCTTGAGCGGCTCGAGGCGCTGCATCGCTTTCTCAGCGGCAGCGAATGGGCTTCGGCCCGCCGCCAATATTTCGAAGGCGATGCTTCGACGCGCCGCTATGAGCGGCTCGCCGCCGCCGGGCGGCGGGCGATTTTGATGGACATGCCCCCGCGGCCCGACGGGCCGCCGGTACGCGACGGCAGGCCCTATAGCGCGATCGCTCACCTCGCCGAAGACGTCCGCGCCGTCGTTGCGCTCAATACCGGCCTGCGCGCGCGCGGTCTCAGCGCTCCGGAGATCTTCGCATGCAATATCGCTGAAGGGTTCCTTGTCATCGAGGATCTCGGCGACCTGGTCTATGGCCGCATGACCAACGCCCGTCAGCCGATGTCCGAGCCCATGACCGCCGCAGTGAAACTCTTGGCCGATATGGCCTCGGCCACATGGCCAGAAGAATTTCGCCTGTGCGACGGTACGGTCTACCGTCTGCCTCCCTATGATCACGGCGCCCTTGAAATCGAGGTGGAGCTGCTTATCGACTGGTTCTGGCCGCTGCTTCACGGCAAGGCCGCTCCTGCCGGCGTGCGCGAGGATTTTTTAGGGATCTGGCGCGCGCTCTGGCCTCACGCGCGGCCAGTTCGACCTCAACTGACGCTGCGCGATTATCATTCGCCGAATCTTCTCTGGCTTCCGGATCGCCAGGATACTGCCCGCGTCGGGCTTATCGACACCCAGGATGCGGTGCTCGGCCATCCGGCCTATGATCTCGCCTCGCTTCTTCAAGATGCGCGCGTGCTGGTACCGCAGGAAGTCGCAACCGACCTGCTTGACTATTATTGCGCTTATCGGTCCGCCGAGGGATCCGATTTCGATGAGCAGGGGTTCCGCCGCGCCTTCGTCATCCTGTCGACCCAGCGCATCACCAAGATTCTCGGAATCTTCGCCCGCCTGTCGAAACGCGACGGCAAGCATCAGTATCTGCGCCACATCGGCAAGCTCAATCGCTATTTGGAAACCAATCTCAAAGATCCTGTGCTGAGCGATCTTA
>DATFOT010000348.1:0-3285 GCA_035265265.1 Aestuariivirgaceae bacterium
TGCGTTACGTCGTGAACCGCAACATCAATTACACCAACATCTGCTATTTCCGGTGCAAGTTCTGCGCCTTCTCGAAAGGCCGCACGCACCAGGACCTGCGCGGCTCACCGTATGATCTCGCCATCGAGGAAATCACCCGCCGCGCGATCGAAGCGTGGGATCGCGGCGCGAGCGAAGTCTGCCTGCAAGGCGGCATCCATCCCGACTACACCGGCGCCACCTACGAAGCGATCTGCCAGGCGATCAAGGCGGTCGTCCCCGACATGCACATCCATGCCTTCTCGGCTCTGGAGGTGACGCAAGGTGCGGCCACGCTCGGACTATCCGTCCACGCGTTCCTCGCAAGATTGAAGGCCGCCGGTCTCGGTACCCTGCCCGGAACGGCGGCCGAAATCCTCGACGATGACATACGCGCCATCATTTGCCCCGACAAGATCGACACCGGCCAATGGCTCGACGTGCAGCGCGCCGCCCACCGGGCGGGATTGCGCACGACTTCGACCATCATGTACGGGCACGTCGAGACCTCGAATTCGTGGGCGAAACATCTGCTTGCGCTGCGTGACTTGCAGGCCGAAACCGGCGGCTTCACCGAGTTCGTGCCGCTTCCCTTCGTCCATATGGAAGCGCCGATGTACCGCCACGGCATGGCGCGCCGCGGCCCGACGTTCCGCGAAGCCGTACTCATGCATTCCGTCGCGCGGCTGGCCCTGCATCCGCTGATTTCGAACATCCAGACCTCCTGGGTGAAGATGGGGCCGGCGGGCGCCGCGATCTGCCTGAAGTCCGGCGCCAACGATCTCGGTGGCACCCTGATGAACGAGAGCATCTCGCGCGCCGCCGGCACCCGGCACGGTCAGGAGTTTCCGCCTCACGACATGGAAGCGCTGATCCGCTCGATTGGCCGCGAGCCGATGCAACGCGATACGCTCTATCGGCCCGTGCCGGAAGAGCGTCGAGCGGCCTCCATGATCGCGGCTGATCTGGCGCCGATCGTGCAAACGCCGGCGCGCAAGAGGGTGGCGGCCGGTTAGCACCTCTGCACAGAGGTTTTGACCGTTGGCGGGCAGCGGCCGGGCGACGTCGCTTATTCGGCTGGCCGTAAATTCGCACGGGTGCCACGCTGTTGAAGCAGTTGGGGAAGGCGACGTGCAGTGATAGAGCTTGAGCAGCACCTTGTCTCCATCCCCTGCGGCCGAGCCCGCCCGACCCACAACAACGGAGAATTTTCGTGACGATCATGCCGAATTCGGTGGAGGGACGGGACATCGCCTATCAGATGCACCCGAACGTCAACCTTCGCGCCTACGAAAAGACCGGCGGCCTCGTGATCGAAAGCGGTGACGGGATTTACGTCACCGACAACAACGGCAAGCGCTATATCGAGGCCATGGCTGGTCTATGGTCGGTGGCGCTGGGTTTTGGCGAGAAGCGGCTGGCGGCTGTCGCCAAGGCGCAGATGGAAAAGCTGCCTTACTACCACACCTTCGGCTTCAGGAGTCATGGGCCGTCGATCGATCTCGCCGAGATGCTGATCAAAATCGCGCCGGTGCCGATGTCGAAGGTGCACTTCACCTCGTCCGGTTCGGAGGCCAACGACCTCGCCGCCAAGATGGTGTGGTACCGCTCCAACGCGCTCGGCAAACGGAACAAGAAGAAGATCATCGGCCGCCTCAAGGGCTATCACGGCGTGACCATCGCCGCCGCGTCGATCACCGGCCTGCCACGCAACCACGAGAGCTTTGATCTGCCGCTCGACCGAATGATTCACACCTCATGTCCGTCTTATGTGCATTTTGCCAAGGCGGGCGAAAGCGAAACCGAGTTCACCGCGCGGATGCTGCAGGATCTCGAAAGTCTGATCCTGAAGGAAGGTCCGGAAACCATCGCGGCGTTCTGGGGCGAACCGGTGATGGGGGCGGGCGGTGTGCTGATGCCACCCGCCGGCTATTGGGAGGGGGTTCAAGCCATCCTCAACAAATACGACATCCTGTTGGTGGCCGACGAGGTGATTTGCGGATTTGGCCGCACCGGCAAGATGTTCGCCTGCGAGACGTTCAACATCAGGCCGGATGTGCTGGTTGTGTCGAAACAGATCACCTCGTCTTACATGCCGCTGTCGGCGATCCTCATGAATGACCGCTTCTATCAGCCGATCGCCGACGAATCCGACCGCATCGGCTCATTTGGCCACGGTTACACTGCGTCTGGTCATCCAGTCGCGACGGCGGTTGGTCTGGAAAATCTGAAGATCATTCAGGAGCGCGGTCTGGTCGGCCATGTCGCGGACCTGCAAGATACGTTTCTTTCGGGACTGGCGGAGCTTGTCAAACACCCCGTCGTGCATTCATCGCGCGGCATCGGCCTGATCGGCGCATTGGAGATCAAGCCGTGGACGGATGCCAAGCCAGGCGATGCTGCGCTCGCCGTTGCCGACGCCGCCCTCGAGGCTGGGGTGATTACACGCAACATCGGCGAAGCGGTGTGCTTCTGTCCACCGCTGATCATTACAGCGGTGCAGATCAACGATATGTTCGAGTCCATGGGGCAGGCGCTGGACAAGGTGGCCAAGAGGAGAGTTTGAGCGGAGAGCTTGAGCTCGGTCGTTGAAGTATCCACCTCACTGCACCTCTCCCGCTCGCAGGGGTCGAGACGAGCGAAGCTCGCTCTTAGGTCGCATCGCATCGGAAGATGCGATGCGGGAAACTCTCTCCACACGAGCAGTGCGACTCGCGGCGGCACCCCTACCCCAGCCCTCCCCTGCAAGCGGGAGAGGGAGCGCACCGTTGCCGCTATGCAATCAAACTTAATGTCATCGCACCCTAGGCGATGCCCCGCTCGGCCAGCAGCGCGGGCACGCCAAGTTCTTCGAGCAGCGTGCGCGTACGCGTGCCGGCTGATTGCGGCAGGCGCAGGAACAGCGCCAGATCGACCGGATGATCGATATCCATTGCGATGCCGGGTTGTCGAATCACCGTCGGCTCGATGCCCTGCAGACGCGCGGCGTCGAGGTGCGGGAAGTAGCTGTTCTCGCCGAAGCGAAGCGGCACCGATTCCGGCGGCGAGCAGACGACGGCGTTGGATCCGAGATCGTCATGCGCCGGCGAGATCGTGAAAGAGGGCGCTGCGAGATGAGCCGACAGCACCGCGTCTATCTCGCCGGCGCGGACGGCTGGAATGTCGCCAGGCATCGTGATCATGCCGGCACGCCCTTCGCCTGCAAGAAGGCGGCGGCCGGCATTCACACTGCCGGTGTGTCCGTCCCGCGCGCCCTCGGTCACAATC
>DATFOT010000349.1:0-6661 GCA_035265265.1 Aestuariivirgaceae bacterium
ATTGCGGGTCACGCCATAGCCGAGCCGCCCGGCGATCTGGCTGGCGCTCAATCCTTCGTTCCAATATTTTTTGAGCAGTTCGACCCGGTCTTCCGTCCAGGATGGTTTGTCGTTGATCGTGGGGTGAGTTGCGTCCTGAAGTGTTATCACTCTGAATCCCTCTTGCTTCGGCGGACAGGCCGTCCGCGCGCCTCTAAGCAACGACTGACTGGTAAGCGCTATATCTTGTGTATAGCCGCACTTAAATTTACTATAGGCCTCGAGTCAGCGGCAAGTTTCAGAGAGCCTTTTCCCCAGCTCATTCCCCCCGCGCTGATTAACGAAGGTTAACAAATTTGCGAATCGACAGGCATGCGACCTTCTGACTCAGTTGCACTGAAACCACACCCGCAAAGACCTTTCGTTGACCGTGTGCACCAACAGTTTATATAGCGCGCTCCATATGCGCCGCACTCAAGCGGCGCATTTGATTTTTGCTGGTGAACAAATGATCACGCCTGTTTTGCCGACTTATAACCGCGCCGATCTTTGTTTTGAGCGCGGCGAGGGCGCTTGGCTGCACGCGACCGACGGCACCCGCTATCTCGATTTTGGCGCCGGGATCGCGGTGTCGAGCCTTGGCCACGCGCATCCCCATCTCGTGGAGGCCCTCACGGACCAGGCGCGCAGGCTTTGGCACACGTCGAACCTCTATCGTATTCCCGCTCAGGAGGGTCTCGCCCGCCGTCTTGTCGAGGCGACTTTCGCAGACACGGTATTCTTCACCAACTCGGGCGCCGAGGCGCTTGAATGTTCGATCAAGATGGCGCGCCGCCATCACTGGGCGAACGGTTCTCCGGAACGTTTTCGCATCATCACCTTCGAGGGAGCATTTCACGGCCGTACGCTGGCGACCATTGCGGCCGGCGGTCAGCCGAAATATCTCGAAGGCTTTGGTCCGCCGATGGAAGGCTTCGATCAAGTGCCATTCGATGATGACGCAGCGCTCGAGGCCGCGATCTCCGACGCGACCGCAGCCATTCTGATCGAGCCGATACAAGGCGAGGGCGGCATCAGGCCCGTTCCGCCCGAGCGCCTTCGAGCGCTGCGCGATCTTTGCGACCGGCTCGGATTGCTTCTCATATTCGATGAGGTCCAATGCGGCATCGGTCGAACCGGCAGGCTGTTCGTCCATGAATGGGCCGGCATGACGCCCGACATCATGGCGATCGCCAAAGGCATAGGCGGCGGCTTCCCGCTTGGCGCCTGCCTTGCGACCGAGAAGGCGGCTGCCGCCATGACGGTCGGCACTCACGGTTCGACCTTCGGCGGCAACCCTCTCGCCATGGCGGTCGGCAATGCCGTTCTCGACATCGTGCTGGCCGACGGTTTTCTCGACAAGGTTCGCTCCGCAGGCCTGATTTTTGCCCAGAAGCTCGCACGTCTCAAGGATGAGCACCCCGCGATCATAGCCGAGGTCCGCGGCCGCGGCCTGATGTACGGGTTGCGAACCGTCGTGAAAAACACCGAATTCATTGCTGCCGTTCAGCGTCAAAAGCTTCTGACGATTGCCGCAGGCGAAAATACCGTCCGGCTTTTGCCGCCGCTGATCGTCACCCCTGCCGAGATAGAAGAGGCGAGCGAACGCCTTCACCGGGCCTGTCTTGAGCTGGAGAAGGCTGCGCCGGCTGGTGCATTGGCATAGACGGTCACCATGTCCCAGCCGCGGCATTTCATCGACCTTGGCGATTTTGATAGCGCCGTCCTCGAATCCATTCTCTCGAACGGCCGGCAAATGAAGGACAGGCGTCGCGGCCGGCCGCAGGGCGCCCCTGAAGCCGGCGAACCCCTCAAGGGCAAGCTGCTGGCGATGATCTTCGAACGCCCCTCCACCCGCACAAGGGTGTCCTTCGATGTCGCCATGCGGCAGATGGGCGGCGCAACGATCATACTTTCAGCCGGTGACATGCAGCTCGGCCGCGGTGAGACTGTTGCCGACACCGCGCGCGTTCTCTCCCGTTATGTCGATGCCATCATGATCCGCGCAACGAGCCATGAGGTGATACTGGAGCTCGCCGGTCATGCGACCGTGCCGGTGATCAATGGCCTCACCGACCAATCTCATCCCTGTCAAATCATGGCGGATCTTCTGACCCTCGAAGAGAAGAAGGGTGATTTGCGCGCCCTCACCGTCGCCTGGTGCGGCGACAGTTGCAATGTCACGAATTCATGGATCCATGCTGCTGGAAAATTCGGCTTCGCATTGCGCATAGCCAGTCCGGAATTGCTGCAACCGAGCGCGGCACTTGGTCGTTGGGCTCATGCCAACAAGGCTGATTTGATGATAACGACCGACCCTGCCGCGGCAGTTAGAAACGCCGACTGTGTAATCGCCGATACGTGGGTGTCGATGAATGTCACCGATTCTTCCAACCGTCACAACCTGCTGAAGCCTTACCAGGTTCACGCCGGTCTGATGAAGCTGGCGAAGCCCGACGCCATATTCATGCATTGCTTGCCTGCCCATCGCGGCGAGGAAGTGACTGCCGAGGTGATCGACGGTCCTCAGTCCGTGGTTTTCGATGAAGCCGAAAATCGATTGCATGTCCAAAAGAGTATTCTTGCCTATTGCTTGGATGGTGGACATTGAACCCGATGAACGAAGCACCGGACGATCTTGTCCAGGCTTTCGAGGTAAGGCCGCTGGGCGTCCGCGGCAGAGTTGTTCGCCTCGGCGCGACGGTCGACGATATCCTTCACCGCCACGACTACCCCGCCGCGGTGTCCGCGCTGCTTGGCGAGGCGATTGCGCTCACCGCCATGCTGGGTTCGGCCCTCAAATTCGAAGGCAAGTTCATCCTGCAGGCAAAGGGCGACGGGCCGGTAGATATGCTCGTGAGCGACTATTCGACACCGGGCAGCATGCGCGGCTACGCTCGTTTCGATGCCGCCGTGAATAACCTCGGCCCCGGCGATATGTCGGCAGGCAGCCTGCTCGGCACTGGCCATCTGGCCATGACCATCGATCAAGGCGCCGATATGGAGCGCTATCAGGGGATTGTTCCCTTGCATGGCGGTTCACTCGGCGATGCGGCGCATGAGTATTTTCTCCGTTCAGAGCAGATACCGACCCGCCTCATGCTTGCCGCCGGCCCTCTGATAAGCCGGGGCAAGGAGGCGCGCGAGGTCTGGCGCGCCGGCGGCATTCTCGTGCAGCACTTGCCGTCGAGCGGACCGCCAAGCCCGTTAAGTCTCTCATCGGGCGATGCGCCGCAAGGCATGATCGAGAGCCATCCTGAAGACGACCGCTGGGTCGAAGCCCGCCTTCTGGTCGACACGGTGGAGGATCACGAGCTTCTGGATCCGACCATCACCCCCGAACGGCTTCTCTACCGCCTCTTTCATCAGCGCGGAGTGCGGGTGTTTCCCGCTCAGCCCGTGAGCAGCCGTTGCACCTGTTCGCGCGAGCGCATCGCCGCCGTCTTGCGCGGCTTCTCAGCCGCTGAGCGCGAGGAAATGCGCGAAGGCGATCTCATTAAAGTGACCTGCGAATTCTGCTCGACCTCTTACAGCTTCAAACCCGACGACATCGAAGCCACGGGCTAGGCGGGGCGGCCTACCCCCTTGCGCAATATTGCGCGAGCCGGCGCATGAACTCTTCGCAGCGTTCGAGCTCGCTTCGAGCGATGAACTCGTCGGGCTTGTGAGCCTGGTCGATGGAACCCGGTCCGCAGATGATCGCGGCCATTCCGGCTTCCTGGAAAAGCCCTGCCTCGGTAGCATAGGAAACCGCCCTTGTGGCGTTTCCGCCCGTCAGCTGCAGCGCCAGACTGAGCGCCGGCGAGGCGGCATCGGGCTTGAGTCCCGGCACGCTGTTGAAAATGCGCGTGAGGATGTTTCCTTCCTCTGCAACCGCTTTCATCGCCGGCAACAGCCCTTCGGCAAACTTACGCAAGCTCTCGGGCACCTCGCCGGGATCGTCTCCCGGCAGGAGGCGCGTCTCCCAAACGAAGCTGCACCGCCGCGGCACGATGTTTTTCGCCGTGCCGCCGGTGATGGTTCCAACGCTTACCGTGGTATAGGGCGGCTCGAACCCGAGGCCGGGGTCGGCGCGAGCGTTCAGGTCCTTCTGGATGCGGTTGAGCTCTTGAATGAGTTCGCCCGCCACCATTATTGCATTCACGCCCTGATGCGCTGAACTCGAATGGGCTTCACGGCCGGTGACTTCCGTTTCGAATGAAAGCGCGGTCTTATGCATGTTGACCACCTGCATCATCGTCGGCTCGCCCACGATGACCGCGGCGGGTTTCGGCAGATGCGCTGTGATATGCTGGATGAGCGGCCTGACGCCTCGGCACCCGACCTCTTCATCGCAGGAAAAGGCCAGATGGATGGGCCGCTTGAGGGTTGCCGTCTTGAACATGGGAACCGCTGCCAGCACGACGGCGAGAAATCCTTTCATGTCGGCGGTGCCGCGCCCGTAGAGCGATCCGTTCCGTTCTGTCAGCTTGAAGGGATCGCTGCTCCAGTCCTGCCCGTCCACCGGCACCACATCCGTATGTCCTGAGAGCACGATGCCGCCTGGGCCCTCGGGGCCGATCGTTGCGTAGAGATTGGTCTTGGATCCGGCCCGGTGATCGACGCGGATGCTCGTCACGCCTTGGGCATCCAGATAGTCTTCTATGAAGCCTATGATGTCGAGGTTGCTGTTGCGGCTCGTCGTGTCGAAGCTCACCAGCCGGCTGATGAGGTCGCTCGTCGATAGGTCGGGGGAGGTCATGGGCAAGGACATAGCAGCACCATTGCCTCAGTGCACCTGCTTCCCCGCATAGGGGCTGTCGAGCGAGAACAGCGGAATATGGACGTTGATCGGCTGGCCCCGGTCGGTTTCCATCTGGTAGGAGCCCGCCATGAAGCCGGACGGCGTCGGCAGCGGCGCGCCCGATGTATATTCGAAGCTCTCCCCCGGCTTCAGTGTGGGCTGCTCGCCCACCACGCCTTCTCCGCGCACTTCCTGCACCTTGCCCTTGGCATCCGTGATCTGCCAGTGGCGCGTCTTGAGCGTTACCGTTTCGTTGGAATGATTCTCGATCGTGATGGTATAGGCCCACACGAAATAACCTTGATCGGGCTGCGACTGGTCTTCCAAAAAGCTCGGCTTGACGATGATCCGGATATCATGAGTGGTTCGTTCATACATATGTCGACTTTATACGATTGCCGCTGCTTTTCCACACCCCTTGCGCCTGGTAGCCGATCCGCCGAAGCTGGCGCGCACAAGAAGGACACATGATGCCGAGTTCAGAAGCCGGGCAGCCCGGCACACCCTGCGGAATCCTTCCCGCCCACGCGATTGAGCGCCTCATTGCCGAAGGCGCGATCAAGCCCGAGCGCCCCCTTGATGGGGACCAAATTCAGCCGGCAAGCCTCGACTTGCGTTTGGGCACCCGCGCCTATCGTGTCCGCGCCTCTTTCCTGCCGGGCCCCAAGAGCACCTTGGCCGAGCGGCTGCGCGAAATGAGCCTCCATGAGATCGACCTTGAAGGCGGCGCCGTCTTGGAGACGGGCTGTGTCTATGTCGTGCGCCTGCTGGAATCGCTGAAGCTTCCTCTCGGCATATCCGCCGCTGCGAACCCAAAGAGTTCGACGGGGCGGCTGGATATTTTCACCCGCGTGATCGCGGACCGCGCGCGAGAGTTCGACACCCTTGCCGAGGCCTATGAAGGCGCCCTCTATGCTGAGATCAGTCCCAGGACCTTCTCGACGCTTGTCCGCACGGGCTCGCGGCTAAGCCAAATCCGCTTTCGCCAGGGCCCGGTGCCGCGTTCCGACGACACCATTGCGAGGCTGCATGCGCATGAAGCGCTCAGTTCCTCCGCCAGGCCCGATATCGCCAATGGTCTTGCACTTTCGGTCGATCTCGAGGGCGGTTTCGCGGGCGAGCCGGTCGGCTATAGGGCCAAGCGTCATGCCGGCCTTGTCGATATCGACCGCAAGGGTGCGCTCAACGTGCTCGATTATTGGGAGCCGATCTTCGAGCGTGGCAGTCTGATCCTCGATCCCAGCCAGTTCTATATACTGGCCTCGCGCGAGGCCGTGCGCGTGCCCCCCGATCATGCGGCCGAAATGGTACCGTTCAACCCATTGGTCGGCGAGTTTCGCGTGCATTACGCTGGTTTCTTCGATCCGGGTTTTGGTCACCGTTCCGGCGGCGGTGAAGGTGCCCGCGCCGTGCTCGAGGTCCGTTCCCATGAAGTGCCATTTGTTCTCGAACACGGTCAGTTGATCGGTCGGCTCATCTATGAGCCCCTGACCGAACCGCCGCAGCAGGTCTATGGCCAGGGCATCGGTTCCAACTATCAGCGCCAGGGCTTGAAGCTGTCGAAACATTTCAAGCCCTATGAACCGCTCTCCCGCTGAGGGCTTGACAAACCGTCCCGAACCTCAATTCTGTCGCCTTAAGCGCGCGGGCGTAGTTCAGTGGTAGAACGCAAGCTTCCCAAGCTTGATGTCGTGGGTTCGATCCCCATCGCCCGCTCCACCGCTCAATCGCGCTGCTATCGCATGGTCAGCCCGTGCTGCGTCTTGTTCCAGTGATAGGGCCTTCGGATGAATTCCCATACCGCCATCCACGACGCGGCCGAGATCAACAGCCAGTAGAAGGGCAGGGTGGCGACGAGCG
>DATFOT010000350.1:0-2583 GCA_035265265.1 Aestuariivirgaceae bacterium
AGCATGACGCCCCAGGCGAGAAGGCGAAACGTCCAGGGACGGCGCCGACCAGCGCTGCGCTGAGGGAGTTTCCCATGCTCGGAAAAGAGCTGCGGTTCGCTTCGCCCGTTGCCCCTCGCCCGTTTGCGCCGCCTGCCGATCCCGAAAATGCCCATATGGTTCCTGAAGAATAAAGCCAATCATGTCGAGATCATGGCTGGCTAGACATCGAGATTTGCGACGGAGAGCGCGTTTTCCCGAATGAAATCGCGGCGCGGTTCGACGACGTCGCCCATGAGCTTGGTGAAGAGATCGTCGGCTTCGTCGAGCTCGCGCACCTGAACTTTGAGAAGGGTGCGCACGTTCACATCGAGCGTCGTTTCCCACAGCTGTTCGGGATTCATCTCACCCAGCCCCTTGTAGCGCTGCATGGTGATGCCCTTGCGGCCGGCGGCGAAGACAGCATCGAGCAGTTCGAGAGGACCATGAATGACGGTCTCCTGGTCCTTGCGGCGCAGCTTCGCCGGGCGCGCATAGATCTCTTGAAGATGGACGGCCTTTCTGTCGAGGCGCATGGCGTCGGCAGATGCGATCAGCTTGCCGTCGATGGTCCAGCTTTCCTTGACGCCGCGAACTTCGCGCGAGAAGGTCAGGCCGCCATCGCTCATCGGCGTGCCGTTCCAGCCGCGCTCGGTTTCCTCGGAAATAACGTCAAGACGGCGGGCGATATAGCGCGCCGCTTCCTCGGCGTTTTCCGGATTGGAAAGAACATCGGGATTAAGCGCGCCGGCGATCGCCGCCTGCTCGATCACCGAGCGCGAGTAGCGGGAGTGCAGCGCATCGAGCGCGGCGCGCACATTGATCGCCTCGTCGACGATCGCCCGCAGGTCGACGCCGGCACGTTCCTGGCCGTTGCCCAAGCTCAGCACCGCTTCTTCCAGTCCAGAATCGATGAGATAATTCTCGAGCGCTTTGGAATCCTTCAAATATTGCTCGGAGGCGCCGCGCTTGACCTTGTAGAGCGGTGGCTGGGCGATATAGAGATGGCCGCGCTCGATGATCTCGGGCATCTGCCGATAAAAAAAGGTGAGCAGCAGCGTGCGGATATGGGCGCCGTCGACATCGGCGTCGGTCATGATGATGATCTTGTGGTAGCGCAGCTTGGCGATGTTGAAGCCCTCGATATCGGTGTCGCGGCCAATGCCGGTGCCAAGCGCGGTAATCAGCGTGCCGATCTCGGCAGAGGACAGCATCTTGTCGAAGCGGGCACGCTCGACATTCAGTATTTTGCCGCGCAGAGGGAGCACGGCCTGATTCTCGCGGTTCCTCGCCTTCTTGGCCGAACCCCCGGCGGAATCGCCCTCGACGATGAACATCTCGGCGCGGGACGGGTCGCGTTCCTGACATTCGGCAAGCTTGCCCGGCAGGCCCGCCATGTCGAGCGCCCCCTTTCGGCGGGTGAGCTCGCGCGCCTTGCGGGCCGCCTCGCGGGCAACGGCCGCCTCGACCACCTTGCCGATGATCAGCCGGGCTTCCTGGGGATGCTCCTCAAACCAGCTGCCGAGATGCTCACCGAGAAGCCCTTCGACGATGGGCCGGACCTCGGAGGACACCAGCTTATCCTTGGTCTGAGAGGAGAATTTCGGGTCGGGAACCTTGACGGAAAGCACGCAGGTCAGTCCTTCGCGGGCATCATCGCCGGTGAGGGTGATCCGCTCCTTGCGAGCGACACCCGATGTATTGGCGTAATTATTGACCACGCGAGTGAGCCCCCCGCGAAAGCCGGCGAGGTGGGTGCCGCCGTCACGCTGGGGAATGTTGTTGGTGAAGCAGAGTACGGTCTCGTGATAACTGTCGTTCCACCACAAGGCACATTCGACGACAACGCCGTCGCGCTCGGCCCGGATCGAGACCGGCTCGCCGATGAGCGGTGTCTTCGTGCGGTCGAGATAACGCACGAAAGCGGTAATGCCGCCATCATAGCGCAGTTCGACTTCCTTCGGCTCGACGCCGCGACGATCGGTAAGAACGATGGTGACGCCGGAATTGAGAAAAGCGAGTTCACGCAGCCGATGTTCGAGGGTGGCGAAATCAAACTCAGTGCGGGAGAAGGTTTCAGGCGAGGGCAGAAAGGTGACTTCGGTGCCGCGGCGGCCGCCGGCATCGCCGACCGCGGCAAGGGGCGCATCGGCATTGCCGTTGACGAAGCTCATTGCATACTCCGTTCCGTCCCTGAAAATCCTCAGCTTGAGGGAGACGGAGAGGGCATTGACGACGGAAACGCCGACGCCGTGCAGGCCACCGGAGACCTTGTAGGAATTCTGGTCGAATTTGCCGCCGGCATGAAGCTGGGTCATGATGACCTCGGCTGCGGATATGCCTTCGGTTGGATGGATATCGGTCGGTATGCCGCGGCCGTTATCGCTGACCGTGCATGAGCCATCGGCATTGAGCGTGACGACGACGCGGTCGCAGTAGCCGGCGAGCGCTTCGTCGACGGCATTGTCGACGACCTCGTACACCATGTGATGGAGGCCGGAACCATCGTCGGTATCGCCAATATACATGCCCGGACGCTTGCGGACGGCGTCGAGACCTTTCAGG
>DATFOT010000351.1:0-6613 GCA_035265265.1 Aestuariivirgaceae bacterium
TTTCCCCCGATCGGGTCAAGTGCACCCAAGGAAAGAGCAGCTCGCCCGCGTTCACCCCTACGATGGCAGCACCGAGGATATGTTTCTTCCGGTCCAGAACGACCCTCATGCAGCCTTCGGTGCGGCGCTCGATAACCGCCCGGTCGTTCTCAGCGAAGGGCAGCTCGACGACGGCGGGGGCGAGGCCGCGGCGCGCTGCTTCGGCCTCGCTCATTCCCACGGACGCGAGTTCGGGATCGGTAAATACGACCCACGGCATGGCTGTCGCCTCATAGCGGATCGGTAAACGGAACAGCGCGTTGCGGATCACCAGGCCTGCCTGGTAGCTGGCGGCGTGGGTGAACTGCGCGCCCGTGACATCGCCGATGGCATAGACACGGCGATTGGACGTCCGGAGGCCTGGATCGACGCCGATGCCGCTTGCGGAGGAGGCAATGCCGCCCGCCTCAAGGCCGAGATCTTCTACATTGGGCCGGCGACCGGCAGCGAGCAGAAGATGGGTGCTCAAGATGGCACGCTTCACGCCTGCGGCCGCAACAGAAGCGTGAATCTGCCCGCTTTCTTGACGAACGGCCTCCACCCGGCAGCCCGCAATGATCTCGACGCCCTCACGGCTGAGCGCATCCAGCACGATCTTGCGTGAGACGGGATCGGCGCGCGCCAGAGGCGCTTCGGCCTCCAGCACTGTCACCGCGGATCCGAGGCGGCGAAAGGCCTGGCCCAGTTCGAGTCCGACGGGGCCGGCGCCGAGAATGATCAAATGACCGGGCCTGATACGATTTTCAAAAATCGTGTCGGTGGTGAAATAGGGCACGCCGGCGAGGCCTGGTATGGGCGGGACCGAAGGCGAAGACCCCGTTGCAATTACGAAGCGGCGGGCGGTGATGGTTTGGCCGGCGGCTTCAATCGCATCGGGCGAAATGAAGCGGGCTTTGGCGCGAATGACGCGGCAGCCCAGCTTAAGGAAGCGCTTCTCGCTATCGTTCGGCGCGATGGCCGCAATAGCCGAATGCACATGATCCATAACCGCGGGAAAGCTGATCTCCGGTTCCACGGCCGTGATGCCGAAGGCGCTGCTGTCGCGGAAAACATGCGCGTGGCGGGCTGCGGCTATCAGGGCCTTCGAGGGAACGCAGCCGAAGTTCAGACAATCGCCGCCCATCCTGCCCTGCTCGATGAGAACCACCTGCCTGCCAAAACGAGCAGCGGCAGCAGCGACGGTCAGGCCGCCAGGGCCTGCGCCAATCACGCAGATGTCGCAGGCGACACGACTCATCGGCCGGCGGTTCCAACCTTCTTCCGGTCAGCCCATCGCCTCACGAGCGGAGGAACAAGAGCGGTGAGGGACAACAGTGCAAAGGCGGCGAGAAGCTCCGGCTGTAGAAGCGAGGCAGCGGAAATATCGAAGCTGCAGGCGCCGGCTCCCTTCTCAGCCACGCATTGGCGGTAGGCCAGGTGCTCGGAGCGGATTATGCCGTCGAGCCCCGATCCCAGCGCCGCATAGGCGAACGTGCCCGGGATGATGCCGATAAGAGTGGCGAGAACGAAGGTTTGAGTGCGAATGCTGCAAAGGGCCGCCGCAATATTGATGGCGAAAAACGGGAACAGCGGCACGAGACGGAGGAATAGCAAATAGCTGAATGCATCGGCGGAAAAACGACAGGCGATGCTGTTGGCCAGATTGCCGCCCCGGCGTCTCAGAAGATCGCCGAGGGAGGAACGCGCAGCGATGAAGAGCAAGGTCGCCCCGGCGGTGGCGGCGAATATTGTGACGACACCCGCCGCTGCCCAGCCGAAGAGGAAGCCGCCCAGGATGGTCAGCAGCGCGGTGCCGGGCACGAGAAGAGCGGTGACGACGACATAGAGGAGGCCATAGGCCGTGACCGCAAGAAGCATGTTGCCGGCAACAAAACCGCGCAGCATTTCGCGATTTTCCGCTATGGTCGACAGTGAGAGATAGCGATGCAGCCCCGACGCCCAGAAGGCAATGCCGGCCAAGAACAGCGCCAGCATCGGCAGCCAGCGGCCCAGCCGCCGGGCATGCGATCTCTCCATCGCTTGCGAAGGAGAGAGGGGAGGAGCGGCTTTCATGCGGGCTGGCCCTTCGCACTTTCTTAGATGATTTACATGCAGCATAGCGGGGGCAAACGAAATGGGGTGTCACCGGCTTGTGAAGAGAATTCAGGGCTTGTGAGCTAATAAAGAATGAATATTGCGTTCGTTGACTTGAACGGCGCAGTTCCCTATAAGCCTCGCCAATTCATTGAACGGCACAGGATTTCCGCAACTCGAGCCGCTCAGCCGGGGCGGCTTGGACATGGCGAAGTGCTAGGCCTCCGCCATAGGAAATACGGGAACGGAGAAGACACGTGAAACGCACCTACCAGCCCAGCAAGCTCATCCGGAAGCGCCGTCATGGCTATCGGGCACGAATGGCGACGACAGGCGGACGCAAGGTGATCAAGCGGCGCCGCAGCCTCGGTCGCCGCAAGCTCTCGGCTTGAACGTAGTCCAATCGGCTGGTTCCCTTGCGATATCCGAAGGATGACCCTTCATGGAGCGCCTCCTCCGACGGCAGGATTTCTTGGCCGCGGCGCGTGGGCGGTCGCGGGCTGTGCAGGGAGCCGTCGTGCAGGTCAGAGGCCGCGAGGATGACAAACCGCCGCGGGTCGGCTTCACGGTGACGCGCAAGCTCGGCGGAGCGGTCCAGCGCAACCGCATTCGACGGCGCCTCAAGGAGGCGGTGCGAATCGGTGCAACGGGTTGTTTTCGGATGGGGCATGATTATGTCATCGTCGGCCGGTCGGCCACGGCGGGGCGGCCCTTCGCAAAACTGATCGACGACATTATTTCGGCAGTCGACTATCTTCATGGCCCCGGCGCGAATGAGGGCCATGCCGCAGGCGGACGCGGCGGACGCCGGCCCAAGCAGGACAGCTTATGACGGACAACAAGAATTTCATCGTTGCGATCATCCTTTCGTCGCTCATCATTTTCGGCTGGCAATATTTTTATGCAGGCCCGCAGGCCGAGAGGCAGCGCAGGCTCCAGGAGCAGCAGCAGCAACAACAGCAAACATCGCAGCAGGTAGCCCCGGCCCAGCCGGGCACAATAGGCGTGACCCCGCAGCCTGGCACCGCGCCGCAGCCCGGCACCATGCCGCAACCCGGGCTCGCCGACGGTGTGCAGCCGCGCGAGCAGGTGCTGCAGTCGAGCGCGCGCATTCCAATCGACACGGCCTCCCTTTCCGGCTCGATCAATCTCAAGGGCGCGCAGATCGACGACCTGCACCTCAAGCGCTATCACGAAACCGTCGATACCGGCAGCCCGACGATCACCCTGCTGTCGCCATCGGGAACGGAGCAGCCGTATTTCGCCGAGAGCGGCTGGACGATGGCTGGAACCGCCAGCGTCAAGCTGCCGAACGCGCAAACCCAATGGCAGGTGGCCCAAGGGGCCAAGCTGACGCCTGAGAGCCCGGTGCAGTTGAGCTTCGACAATGGCGAGGGCCTGATCTTCCACAAGACGATCGGCGTCGATGACAATTACATGTTCACGGTGAAACAGGAGGTCGAAAACAGGAACGGCCAGCCGGTGACCCTGTTCCCCTATTCGCGGGTGGTCCGCGTGGGCCAGCCGGAAACCGCGAATTTCTACATTTTGCACGAGGGCCTGATCGGCGTTCTCGACAACAAGCTCAAAGAGGTCGACTACGACGATGTCAAAGAAGAGCAGCAGCCGCCAATCGAATCGACAGGCGGTTGGCTGGGCATCACCGATAAATACTGGGCGGTCGCCCTGATTGCGGGACAGGATGAAGCCATCAGGGGCACGTTCGGCCACAACATGAGCGGAACGAAAGACAATTTCCAGGCGGATTTCATCCGCAAGGAGGGGTTGACGGTTCCGGCAAACGGGAGGGCAAGCTCCGAGCACCATGTGTTCGCCGGAGCAAAAGTGGTTCAGCTGATCGATTCCTACCGCGACAGGTTGAACATCGTGCTGTTCGACCGGCTGATCGACTGGGGCTGGTTCTATTATCTCACCAAGCCGCTGTTCTGGCTGCTCGAACTTTTCTACAAGCTCGTCGGCAATTTCGGCTTGGCGATCCTCATCGTGACGGTGCTGATCAAGAGCGTGTTCTTCCCGCTTGCCAACAAATCCTATGAGTCAATGAGCAAGATGAAGAAGCTGCAGCCGGAAATGGAACGGCTCAAGCAGCTCTATCCCGACGACCGCATGAAACAGCAGCAAGAGCTGATGGAACTCTATAAAAAGGAGAAGGTTTCGCCTCTCTCCGGCTGTCTGCCCATCATTATCCAGATCCCGGTATTCTTTGCCCTTTACAAAGTGCTGTTCGTGACGATCGAGATGCGGCATGCGCCGTTCTTCGGCTGGATCAAGGATCTTTCGGCGCCCGATCCTACCAGCCTGTTCAATCTGTTCGGGCTCATACCCTGGGATCCGCCGTCGCTGCTGATGGTGGGCATCTGGCCGATCATCATGGGCATCACCATGTGGATGCAGATGCGGCTCAATCCGACGCCTCCCGATCCCGTGCAGGCGATGCTGTTCAACTGGATGCCGCTGATCTTCACCTTCATGCTGGCGAGCTTTCCGGCGGGGCTGGTGATCTACTGGGCCTGGAACAATCTCCTGTCGATCCTTCAGCAGACGCTGATCATGAAGCGACAGGGCGTGAAAGTGGATTTTCTCGGCAATGTGAGATCAAGCCTGCCCTTCCTCAACCGACGGCCGAGCTAGGTCCCGCGGGCAGCCATGGCCGACAAGGAGGACGACGCGCTGCGCATCGAAGCGGGGCGCAGGCTTTTTGCAAGGCCGGTCAGTTTCCTGATGGGCGCCGCAAAGATCGAGCAGCTGCCTGAAGCATTTCCTGTGGAAATCGCATTTGGGGGCCGATCGAACGCCGGCAAGTCGTCGCTGATCAACGCGCTTACCGGCCGTCATAATCTGGCGCGCGCCTCCAACAGCCCGGGCCGCACGAGAGAGATCAATTATTTCCTGGCGAACGAGGGCCAATTGGCGATTGTGGATCTGCCGGGATATGGCTATGCGCGCGCCGAAAAAGCGGCGGTTAAAAGCTGGCAGCGGCTCATCCGGGATTATCTCAGGGGCCGGCCCGGTCTCAGGCGTGTCCTTATCCTCATCGATGCCCGCCACGGGCTGAAGCCTGCCGATCTCGCAGCGATGGATCTTCTCGACGAGACAGCGGTGAACTACCAGATCGTGCTGACCAAGGCCGACAAATGCACCCAGAAGGAACTGGAGACAGTTAGCGGCGCTACCCAGAAAGCGCTGGCCAAACGACCAGCGGCGCATCCTGCGGTGCATGCAACATCGGCCAAAACAGGAAGCGGCATCGCCGAACTCAGAGCCGAAATAGCGCAGCTCGCGAGGCCTGAACCATAGAAGCAATCGGTCCTTGGCTTCCGGCGCGCATAAGCTATAAGGCGAGCGACGTTTTGCAGAAGCGCCCCTTGTGAAGTCGATGGACAACGAGACGGAGCAGGTTTCAATCGCCGACATCGCCCGAATATTGTCGGAAGCGCTGCCCTTCATGCAGCGCTACGATGAAGAAGTGGTGGTGGTGAAATACGGCGGCCACGCAATGGTCGAGCCTAGCCTTGCCAGACGTTTCGCCAGCGATATCGTCCTGCTCAAGCAGTGCGGCATCAATCCCATCGTCGTGCACGGCGGGGGGCCGCAGATCAACCGCATGCTGGACAAGCTGCAGGTGAAATCCGATTTCGTCGACGGGCTCAGAGTGACCGACAAGGCCACGATGGAAGTCGTCGAAATGGTGCTGGCAGGATCGATCAACAAGAGCATCGTCAACGGCATTCAGCAGGCCGGCGGGAAGGCGGTAGGAATTTCCGGCAAGGACGGAAAGCTTTTGATCGCGGAGCGGATGAGCCGCACGAAGGTCGATGCAGCGACGGGGGAGATACGGACGCTCGATTTCGGTTTCGTCGGCGAGCCGCATTCCGTCAACCCGGGTTTGCTCAACACGATCATCCACAGCGACGCCATTCCGGTCGTCGCGCCGATCGGCCTCGGCAAAGACGGCGAAACGTATAATGTGAATGCCGACACGGCGGCCGGCGCCATCGCCATCGCCATGAAGGCCAAGCGGCTCCTGCTGCTCACCGATGTCGCCGGCGTGCTGGACGGCCAGAAACGGCTGATCGAGGAGCTCACGCTCGAGGAAGTGCCCAAGCTCATCGCGGAGGGCACCATAACGGGCGGGATGATCCCAAAGGTCGAAAGCTGCGTCAGCGTTGTCGAGGGCGGGGTGGATGGCGTCGTTATCGTCGACGGACGCATACCGCATTGCGTGCTCCTCGAACTCTTCACTCCGCACGGTATCGGCACGCGTATCTCCAGGACCGGCGCATGAGCCGGGGCTTTGATCACGTCGAGGCATGGGTGTTCGATCTCGACAACACGCTCTATCCGGCGTCCTGCCGGCTGTTCGGTCAAATCGATCAGCGGATGGCAGAGTTTATCGGCGCGCTGCTCAAGGTCGACCGGGCAGAGGCGAAGCGCATCCAAAAGGGGTTTTTCCATGAGCACGGTACAACTTTGCGCGGGT
>DATFOT010000352.1:0-3663 GCA_035265265.1 Aestuariivirgaceae bacterium
CGGCCCTATCTCCACACTCAAAAGGCGACATCCGGACAGCGCCTCCTTCACGGAGCAGGGTGAAGAATGACTACTCTATACTAGGAATACTGTCAAGAGGAAATAATTCCCTCCCCTTTATTTTTTTCGTCATGCGCGGACTTGATCCGCGCATCTCCTCCTCTCGTCACCCTGACGAAAGTCAGGGTCCAGCTTTGCGCGGTGAAGCTGGATCAGAGGCTCTCGCCGGAATGACGATATTGCAAGGATGATAAAAAGATGGCCGGGTCTTCGCCCGGCCATGACGGTTTTTGTAGTACGTCATGCGCGGACTTGATCCGCGCATCTGCCGCTCGCTCGCACATGACGACTTGAGCGGGCTCTCGCCGGAATGACGATATTGCAAGGATGATAAAAAAGATGGCCGGGTCTTCGCCCGGCCATGACGGTTTTTGTAGTACGTCATGCGCGGACGTGATCCGCGCATCTGCCGCTCGCTCGCCCATGACGGCTTGAGCGGGCTTCCGCCCGCATAACGATGAAGGGACGCTGGTCTAGGTCTGCGGTTCGGGCCAGGCGGCCAGCGGCGGCGGGGGTAAGGGATATTTTTCCGCCCATGCCTTGGCGCGCGTCTCCGCTTCGAGACGCTGGTCTTCGGCCGCCTCGCTGAAAAGCCCGCTGAGTTTGTCGAAGATCTCGGGGTATTCTTCAGGCTTCGCCGACTGGGTGGCGAGCACATACCACATCAGCGCGCGGGTACGATCGCGCTTCACCACATCGCCCTGCCAATAGAGATCGCCGAGCAGCGCCTCCGCCGGCGGATAGCGTTTCTTCGCTGCCAGGACCAGCCATTTCAGCGCCTTCTCGGGGTTGGCCTTTACCCCCTGCCCCTTCAGCGCCATCAGGCCTTGCGCGAAATGAGCCGCCGGATGGCCGTAGGATGCCGCCGTTGTGTAAAGCCTGAACGCCGTCTCGGCATTGCGCTCGATCGCGGCGGAAGCGTCCCCGGTGCGATAGATGTCGGCCACTCTCACCAGCGCGTCGATCGTGATGCGCAAGCGCCGCGGGTCGGGCTCATCGGGCGTGAAGCGCTCCGCCACCATCGAGTAATAGTGGAACGCCTTGCCTGTGTCGGTCGGCACGCCGCGTCCCAGCCGGTACATGTGGCCGAGATACCATGAGGCGACGATGTCGCCTTCATCCGAAGCTTTTTGCAAATAGCCCCGCGCGTTTTCGAAATGGCCGCTGCTATAGGCAACGCGCGCTTTCTTCATGTCGTCCGCCCACGGCGCTAGGGGCCGAACATCCGGTCCCGAGATCTGCGGTTTCGCCGGGGCGAAGGAGAAGAAATCCAGAATCGATGCGTCCTCCGCGCGCGTGTTGGCGGGGATCACCCATAGGAGCGACGCAAACACTGCGCCGGCAGCAGCCTTGGTCAGGCTTAACCTGCTAAATATCGGCGTAACTAACACTTTCGGCCTCACCGCCCGGGTGGGTTGTCGCGCCGAAACGCGCCGGTCCCACCTGCTGGGCATATTTGAATAATGCGCCCGATCCATAGCCGTTGTCACGCGGCTTCCACGATTTTGCGCGCCTGTGGAAATCTTCATCCGAGACATTCACGCCGAGAACGCCCTTCTCGGCGTCGATCGTGATCAGATCGCCATCTTCGATATGCGCGATCGGGCCGCCCACTGCCGCTTCCGGCCCGACATGACCGATGCAGAAACCGCGCGTGGCGCCGGAGAACCTGCCATCGGTGATCAGCGCCACCTTGTCGCCCATGCCCTGGCCGTAGAGTGCCGCCGTCGTCGACAGCATCTCGCGCATGCCGGGACCGCCGCGCGGGCCCTCATAGCGGATCACCAGTACCTCGCCTTCCTCGTAGCGGCGATGCGTGACGGCATCGAAACACGCTTCCTCCGAATCGAAGCAGCGCGCCGGGCCGGCGAATTTCAGCTGCTTCATGCCCGCCACTTTCACGATCGCCCCGTCGGGAGCGAGATTGCCCCTGAGGCCCACCACCCCGCCCGTAACGGTGATCGGCTTGTCGGCGGGATGAACCACGTCCTGGTCGGGGTTCCATTTCACCGACTCCATATTTTCCGCGATGGTCCGGCCGGTCACAGTCATGCAGTCGCCGTGCAGATGGCCATGGTCGAGCAGCGTCTTCATGAGCAGCGGTATCCCGCCTGCCTCGAACATGTCCTTGGCCACATATTTTCCGCCGGGCTTCAGATCGGCCACATAGGGTGTGCGGCGGAAGATTTCGGCAACATCGAAAAGATCGAATTTGATGCCGCATTCATGCGCGATGGCCGGCAGATGCAGGGCCGCGTTTGTTGAGCCGCCGGACGCGGCGACCACGGTTGCGGCATTTTCCAGCGCCTTGCGGGTGACGATGTCGCGCGGCCTGATCCCGCGGGCGAGAAGATCCATCACCATTTCCCCAGCCGTCATGCAGAACCGGTCGCGGATCTCGTAGGGCGCCGGTGCTCCCGCCGAATAGGGCAGAGCAAGGCCAATCGCTTCCGAAACCGTGGCCATGGTGTTCGCCGTGAACTGGGCACCGCAGGCGCCGGCCGACGGGCAGGCCACCTGTTCGAGTTCCTCGAGGTCCTCATCCGACATCTGGCCGAC
Source organism: Aestuariivirgaceae bacterium (assembly GCA_035265265.1). Lineage (GTDB taxonomy): Bacteria > Pseudomonadota > Alphaproteobacteria > Rhizobiales > Aestuariivirgaceae > DATBLQ01. The sequence continues at coordinate 2,620 of DATFOT010000352.1, forward strand.
GGAATGCTTGCCCACCGCCTCGAACACGTCCTGGACGGTAACGGGCTTGCCCTTGAACGTGCCGGGCAGGATCGATCCGCCATAGATGAAAATGGCAGGCACGTTGAGCCGGCACATCGCCATCATCATGCCGGGCAGCGACTTGTCGCACCCCGCGAGGCCGACAAGCGCGTCATAGCAATGGCCGCGCATGGTCAGCTCGACCGAATCGGCGATCACCTCTCGTGACACGAGTGAGGATTTCATGCCCTGATGGCCCATGGCGATGCCGTCGGTGACGGTGATCGTGCAGAATTCTCGTGGTGTCCCCCTCGCCGCGGCTACGCCTTTCTTCACCGCCTGAGCCTGGCGCATGAGGGCGATATTGCAGGGGGCGGCCTCGTTCCAGCACGAGGCGACGCCGACGAAAGGCTGGTGAATTTGCTCGCGAGTCAGCCCCATCGCATAGTAATAGGACCGATGCGGCGCGCGCTGCGGACCCTCGGTTACATGCCGACTAGGCAGTTTGGCTTTGCTGAACGACTTGGCATCCATCGTATTGACTTCCGGTCCCCCGGAAGGACCTCTAAGGCACAGGCTTGGCAAAAAACTCACATCACTCGCAAAGGAGGTCGCTGCGCGAGCCGGTATACCCGTTCCTTTCTTCGCCGCCCGGCGTAGAAAGCCTCTGTCGTGGAACCAACTGATGCGGCGCCGCAAATCGCTTGCTTGGACGGGAGGTTATTCTGGCTTTGAGGCGGAAAGTAGAGCAATTGTGGTGCAGATTTTGACGTGCTGCATAAAAACCAGCCTTGTGGCAAAATTGCCGAGGCTTGGTTTACCGGGCGTGGCTTACGCTGCGGAACTCTCAGCCGGCTTGGCGCAGCCGGTGCCCGCATGACCACCCTAATCGATACCCAGCTGGCAAGGCCCGCCCGCAGGGGAGTTCCGCTTGCCGTGACCTATTTGCCGCACCCCGGCCTCGCCTCCCTTGCCATCGTCAATTTCCTGCTGATCGTCGTCACGCTTTCTCTCTACCGCTTCTGGGCCAAGACCAGGGTGAGG
>DATFOT010000353.1:0-5891 GCA_035265265.1 Aestuariivirgaceae bacterium
GGCCGCCATGCGCCGCGGCAGATCGCTGAAAAATGCCTGGACGTCGTGCTCGATGCCGAGCTCTTCAAATTTAGCCTTGAGCCCCTTGATGTCTTCCGGCCGGCATTGCTGCGTGACCTTGATCTTGCGGCGGAGCGGACCGGGAAGCTCGGCCACGGCCGGCGGCATGATGTCGGAGAAGAAGCGCGCGCCCTGGCTTCCCCCGAAGACGAGAAGACGGAAGACCTTGTCGGCGGTCGGCTTGTCATAAGGTGTGCGGGCAAGCTTCATGACGGCAGAGCGCACCGGATTACCGGTCAATTCTATCTTGGAAGCGAGCGCGGGCGGCAGGTTTGCAATGGTCGGGAAGGAGGAGGCGATGACGGTTGCCCATTTCGCCAGTGCCCGGTTTGCCCTGCCGATGACGGCGTTCTGCTCGTGCAGGACGGTGGGCATGCGCAGCCGCGCGGCGGCCGCCAGCGGCGGGAAAGACGGATAGCCACCGAAGCCTATCACCGCGCGAGGTTGAAGCTGCATCAATATGGTCTTGGAGATGCCGTAGCCGCGCAGCAGCCGAAAGAGGCGGCCGGGCAGCTTTGCGGGCTCTGTCATCGTCAGTGTAGCGGAGGGAATGTCGTATACATGGGCTGCCGGAAATTTGGCGCCATGGTCGCGCACACGGGAATCCGTCAGGAGGTGCACTTCATAATGGCGGCGCTGCAATTCTTCCGCCAATGCCTGGGCGGGAAAGAGATGTCCGCCGGTTCCGCCGGCGGCGAGCACGATCAGGCGATGTTCCTTCACACTCTTCGGGGCCATGCCGCCATCCTAACTCAATTGCCCGCCGGCGACCGGCGAACTCAGTTCGGTGCGGGGGCGCCGCCTGCCGAAGACGAGCACCAGCCCCATCGCGAAAGCCATCGAAAGCAGAGAGGACCCGCCGTAGGAGATGAACGGCAAGGTCATTCCCTTGGCCGGCATCAAGGAGAGATTGACCGCCATGTTGATGATCGCCTGAAGGCCGAAGACCGAGATGAGGCCGGCAAGTGCCAGCGCACTGAAGGCATCGCGCTCTTCGAGTGAGCGCAGCAGCACGCGCATCACGATAAAGGCGAAGAGGAGAACGAGAACGATGCCGGCAAGGAAGCCGAATTCCTCGCCGAGCACGGAGAAGATAAAGTCGGCATGAGCATCGGGAAGGATGCGCTTGGCCGTTCCGCCGCCGGGGCCGGTGCCGAAGATCCCGCCGTTGTAGAACGCCTGGAGGGCCGTATCGACCTGGAAGGTGTCGCCCGTGTCGGGACTTAAAAAGCGATCGATGCGCGAAGCCACATGCGGGAAGGCCTGGTAGGCGAAAGCCAGCCCCGCAAGTGCCAGCGCACCCAGACCCATGAGCATGGTCCATGCCAGGCCGTAAGCCACGAGCATGATAGCGAAAACGGCGCTGAGCAGCGCAGCTTGGCCGAAATCGGGCTGCAGAATGAGCAGCGAAAGAATGATGGTGAAGAGCGCCACCGCGATCGCATGCCCCGGCACGTCGGGACGCTTGGTCCTTTCGCCGAGAAGCCAGGCGGCGATCACCACGAATGCCGGCTTGACGAATTCAGAAGGCTGCAGGTTGACGATACCGAAATCGATCCAGCGGCGGGCTCCCTTCACCTCGGCGCCGACCATCAGCGTGGCTACCATGAGGATGAGACCTATTATGAGAACAGCGAGTGCGGTCCAGCGCGCGTTCCGCTCGTCGAGGAAGGAGGTAAACAGCAGGATCAGCGCGGCGGGCACCAGATAGGCAAGATGTCGATCGAAGAAATGAAAGGGCTCGAGACCGAGCCGGGCGGCGATGGTCGGGCTTGCCGCAAGATTCACGATGACGCCCGCTGCCATCAGCAGAAGCACGCAGGTGAGCAGCAGCTTGTCGACCGTGAACCACCATCGCGCCAACGCCCCCCGATCACTTCGGCTGATCAGCGTCATGCCATGTTCCTGTGCCGCATCTCGATGCCTGATATTTTTCCGACCAGCGCCCGGAACGCATCGCCACGCACCTCGAAATTCGGATAGTGATCGAAAGAAGCGCAGGCGGGCGACAGCAGCACGGCGGCGCTCCTCCGCCCCTCACGCATGGCATCGCGTGCCGCCGCGGCGACCGCCCTGTCCAAAGTTCCGCTCATCTCAACGGGAATTGCACCCCCGATGGCATGTGCAAAATCATCCGCAGCCTGGCCGATCAGATAGGCTTTCAAGATACGGCCGAAAAACGGCTTCAATGAGTCGATTCCGCCCGCCTTGGGTATGCCGCCCGCGATCCAATATATCGTGTCGAAAGACGAGAGTGCCTTGGCGGCAGCATCGGCATTCGTCGCCTTGCTGTCGTTGATGAAAAGAATCTCTCCTGCATGGCCGACCTCCTCCATGCGGTGGGCAAGGCCCGGAAAGCTGAGCATGCCACGCTCGATGTCCATTGCGGTAAGACCCAGCGCCCGGCCCGCCGCATAGGCGGCGCAGGCATTTTGCCAATTGTGCTTGCCGCGCAGCGCCCGCATCGGCGCAAGATCGATCTTCTGGCGGTCATTACCATGCTCCCGGTCGTGAAGGATGCCCGAAATGCAGGATACGCCATCGGCGAGCTCGCGCTCGACCGAGACCTTTACGAGCATCGGGCCGGCAGCGAGTGCGCCGGCGATCTTCGCACTCCAGGCATCGTCGACGCCGATCACTGCGGTGTGGCCTTTCTCCTGCCTAGCGAACATTCGTGCCTTGACATTGGCATAGTGCTCCATGGTTCCGTGACGGTCGAGGTGATCGGGGGTGAGGTTCATCAACACGCCGACATCGGGCTTGAGACTCGGCATCAGGTCGATCTGATAAGAGGAAAGCTCCAGGACATAGACACGGCCCGGCTGAGGGGCATCCAGGAGAAATGCCGCCTTGCCGATATTGCCGCCGGTCTGAGTGTCGCGCCCCGCAGAGGCGAAGAGATGGCCGATGAGCGCGGTTGTTGTCGATTTGCCGTTGGTACCGGTGACGGCGACGAGCTTGGCGCCGGAGCCGGCGATCTCGCGCTGAAAGACCTCGGTGTCGCCGATGACCTCGACGCCGACGGCCCTGGCCTTGCTCACCGTCCAGTGCGGCGCAGGATGGGTCAGCGGCACGCCGGGGCTCAGCACCAGAGTGTCGAAAGGAGAGAGGTCGAGCCCGTCGAGATCGCCGAGCGCAATGCCCTGGGCCTTTGCCTTGCCGCGGGCAATCTCGGAATCGTCCCAGGCGGTCACGATGGCGCCGCCGCGCTTCAGAGCCTCGGCGACCGCGAGGCCGGAGCGTGCAAGGCCGAAGACGGCGACCTTCTTTCCCTGCATTGACCTGGCCGCAAACATCGAAAGGCGGATCCTATCTGAGCTTGAGGGTGGCGAGGCCGAGCAGCGCCAACACGAAGGCGATGATCCAGAAACGGATCACGATCGTCGGCTCCTTCCAGCCCTTCTGCTCAAAATGATGATGCAGCGGCGCCATGGCGAATACGCGCCGGCCCCAAATCTTGAAAGTGAACACCTGGACGATGACGGACACGGTTTCGAGCACGAAAAGACCGCCGATCACGAGGAGCACGATCTCGTGCTTGGCGGCAACCGCAATTGCGCCGAGCGCGCCGCCGAGCGACAGCGAGCCCGTATCGCCCATGAAAATCATGGCCGGGGGTGCGTTGAACCACAGGAAGCCGAGGCCGGCACCGATGATCGCTCCACAGAGGACCGCAAGCTCGCCCGATCCTTTGACGAAATGCACCTGCAGGTAATCGGCAAAAACCGCATTGCCCACCAGATAGACGATGACGCCATAGGTGCCGACGGCAATCATCACCGGGACGATCGCGAGCCCGTCCAGACCATCGGTCAGATTGACGGAATTGCCAGCGCCGACAATCACGAGCGCGCCGACCAGAATGAAGGCCATGCCGAACGGTATCAGCAAATCCTTGAAGAACGGCAGGGCCATTTTGCCTGCGAGCGCCGGTTCGCCGATGCGCATGAAGGCGTATACAGCGACTGCGGCGATGAGAAATTCGCAAAAGAGCCTCACCCTGCCCGGGAAGCCCTTGGAGGAGGTCTTGGTCACTTTCAGAAAATCGTCATAGAAGCCGATTGCGCCGAACCCCAGCATCACGAACAGAACGGCCCAGACATAGAGATTGAAAAGATCGGCCCAAATGAGCGTGGATACGACGATGCCGGAGAGGATCATCAGCCCGCCCATGGTCGGCGTGCCCTGCTTCTCCACGAGATGCCGTTGCGGGCCATCGGCCCTGATCGGCTGACCCCTGCCCTGCTTGAGCTTGAGCAGCGAGATCAATCCGGGTCCGAACATGAAGACGAGAAAGAGGGCGGTCAGCATCGCCGCGCCGGTGCGCGAGGTGGTGTAGCGAAAGGCGTTAAGACCGGCGACATCCTTCTCCAGTGCCTGGATCAGATAATAGAGCATCCCTTTCCTTCCCCTCGCACCCCGCGACCCCTATGCACTGTCGGAGACTGCTGGAAATCTCTCCTGTATCGCCTCGACCAGCGGGCCCATGCGGCTGCCCAGAGAGCCTTTCAGCATTATCACGTCCCCCGCCCTCAAATCCGCGATGAGGGGTTCTTTCAACCCCTCCGCACTTGCTGCATATTTTCCACGGCGGTCCGGCGAAACGGCATCCCACAAATGGCGCATGAGCGGGCCACAGGCATATAGGGCATCCGCGCCCGAGGCGTCTATGGCTTCTGCAAGCCCTGCGTGAAGCTCCGCAGCGCCATTGCCTAGCTCAAGCATGTCGCCGAGCACGGCGATTTTTCGGCCGCCTCGCCCGGGCCTGGTATTTCCTAAGACGGCGAGGGCTGCCCGGACCGAGCTCGGATTGGCGTTATAGCTCTCATCGATGAGAATCAGATGGCCGTCCGGTGCCGTGAGCCGGTGACGCTGGCCGCGGCCCTTCGGCGCCGAAAGCGCTGCAAGCGACAGGGCGGCGCGGGCAAGGTCGGCTCCGGCAAGGGCCGCGGCGCCAAGGACCGCCAAACTGTTCATCGCCAGATGCTCACCGGGCGCGCCGAGCTTATAGACAACCTCCTCGCCGAAAATTTGCGCCGTGACGCAGGTGCATGTCTCATGCAGCTCGGAGCGATGGAGCCTCATTTCAGCGGAAGGATGTCGGCCGAAGCCGTAGATGCGGCCGATTTCGGAGCGCCGTGCCGTTTCAGAGAGGCGGGTATGGAATCCATCGTCGCGATTGAGCAGCACAGCGCCGCCCGGAACAACGCCTGAGAAAATTTCGGCCTTGGCGTCAGCGATCTCCTCGAGCGAACGGAAGTGCCCGAGGTGAACGGGAGCGATGGTGGTGATGACGGCGATCTCCGGCTTCACCAAGCCGGTCAATGGAGTGATCTCGCCCGCGTGATTCATGCCGATCTCGAAGACGGCGTAGCGCGCGGTGCGCGACAGCCTTGCGAGCGACAGGGGTACCCCCCAATGATTGTTGTAGGAAGCTTGCGAGGCGTGGGTCTCGCCCTGCGCGCCGAGAACGAGCCGCAGAGCCTCCTTGGTTCCGGTCTTGCCCACACTGCCGGTCACCGCAATGATCTTCGCCGCCGACCTCGCTCTCGCTGCGGCGGCCATGCGGCGAAGCGCTGCAAGCGGGTCGTCGACCACGAGCACGGCACCTTTCGCCCGCATCTCCTCGGTTTGATGGGCAACGATGGCAAGCCTTGCGCCGTTCAGAAGCGCTGCAGCGGCAAACTCATGCCCATCGCGGCTGTCGCCTTTGATGGCGACAAAAATGTCTCCAGGCGCGATCGAACGGCTATCGATCGAAACGCCGGTGAAGGGGCCGCGCGCCTCGCCTTCGAGCCTGCCGCCGGTCGCGGCGAGGAGTTCCTCGATCG
>DATFOT010000354.1:0-6269 GCA_035265265.1 Aestuariivirgaceae bacterium
CGAAGCCGGCTACTGAGTTCTGGGCCTTGGCAAGGCTCCAGCCGCGCGCCTATGGTTGTGGGCAATCAAAGAGCCGGAGAGAGCAATGAAGCCTGGTCAAAGCGCGACGATGCCACTTCGTGCACGTGTCGAGGGCGGGGGCACGCCCGAGATGAAGAAGTGGTATCTCAAGTCGGAAACCGGTCCGCTCAAAGACGTGCTGCTCGGTCCGGCCGAGAGTTTCCGCTGGCTTGGGCTGGAGAACGCTGCATGGTCGTCGCTCGTTCGCGACACGATGCGCAAGGGGCACAAATTCGACAAGCAGGTAGCCATGCGACAGCACCGCGAGATGGTGGATGCCTATGAGGAGGCGGGAGTCACCTGCCATTTCCTACCTACCGACGAGCGGCTGCCCTATCAGGTGTATGCGCGCGACTCCTCGTTCATGACACCTTACGGCGCGGTCATCTGCCAGCTCGCCAATCCGCGCCGGCGCGGTGAATATGCTCCGGTACTGCGGTTCTATCTGGACAACGGCATTCCGATCTACGACATGGTGAGTGCCGGCAATTTCGAGGGCGGTGATTTCAACATCATCCGGCCGGGTGCCGCACTCGTCGGCTATACCGACCACCGCAGCGAGGAAGTGGCCGCCCGCCAGGTGGCAGGCTGGTTCGGCGGCGAAGGCTGGGAAATCAAGTTTGCGCCGATCGATCAGTTTTATGTCCACATCGACCTGATGGTGTGCATGCTCAACGAGAATTGCGCGGCGGTGTGCATGGAAACCACGGAAGACGATATCGTTAATTGGCTCAAATCGAAGAAAATTGAAATTATTCCTGCAAGTTTCCGCGAAACAATGGCGCTTGGCTGCAACGTCGTGGCGCTCGGCAACGATCGGGTGCTGTCGACGGCAGGCGCGCGTGAGCTGAACGGAAAAATGCGGGCGGCCGGGTTCCAGGTTTACGATCCGGAAATGACGATGTTCACCTGGGCCGGGGGAGGGGTGCACTGCATGTGCCAGCCGCTGAGGCGCGAGGCTGCCTAAGGGGTAATCAATCTCATTAACTCAAGAAAGGTCCCGTTAACGGTCGTCGCACCGCATGCGAAGGCCTTGAAGTCCTTTGTTAACTCCCGCCATGGCAATCTAAGGCTGCAATTGGTTTTTGGAATGCTGGAATGAATCCGAACCGGTTTCTGATCATCGCAGGATGCGCCGTCGTGCTGAGCTGGCTGGCGCTGGTGGGACTGGTTTATCACAGCGCCGGGGAATTGCGTCAGCAACGCGCCAGCTATGATCAGCTGACCCAGCAGCTGCTCAGTCTGGAGCAGATGCGCGCGTCGATCGTCGAGCTTGCCGCAGCCGACGACGAATTCATGATGCTCGGCGCCGTCAACCGGATCGAACATGCCGTCTCGCGCGAACAGCTGGAGCGCGATCATGCCGCGGAGTTCCTGGCGGGCAAACAGCATTTCATGCAAGCATTCTTCCAGCTCCAGGAGCTCATGAAGCCAACTGCACGAAGCGCAGCGCTGGCCGGGGGAGAACTCCCGGACAGCTGGCATCCGTTCTTCGGCAATGTCCGTTCGAAATATTATGCCTTCATCAGCGCTGCCGAGCGGCTCAACCGGCTCGCCGGATCGCATGTCTATATGAGCTTCATCATGAAGCTGATGGCGGAAACGAAATCGCTGGAAATTTCGCTCAAGGCCGATATCAGCGACCGTATAGAACGGGTAAAATACGAGCTCGGCAGCCATCATCCGCTGTTCGAGGCGACAATTACCGAGGCGCGCGACAGGCTGCTCGGGCTTATGATTTTGGCGATGATACCGGCTCTGCTTACCGGGTATCTGGCGATGCGCGGCATCGTCAAGATGTTCGGCGAAATTTCCGCTCAGAGGGAAGACATCACGCGGACCAATGCGACTCTCGAGGATGCGATATCCGAGATGAAGCGCATGCAGCAAACGATGGTGCAAAGCGAGCGGCTGTCGACTCTTGGAAAGCTGACGGCAACCGTGAGCCATGAGCTGCGCAATCCGATGGCTGCCATTCGCAATTCGCTATTCCTGATCCGGCAGTTCGCCGGAAACCGCGAGAAGGTTCTGGCAAACACGGATCGTGCAGAGCGCAGCATTTTGCGCTGCGACAACATCATCGGCGATCTCCTCGAATATACTCGCCAGCGCGATGTCGAGCTGCGGCCCGTGCGCCTGCAGCAGCTCGTTGGCGATATCCTCGAGGAGCAAAAGCTGCCAGTCGAAATCCGACTGTTCACCGACCTGCGCGGCTCGGATGCAAAGATCATGGCCGACGGGGAGCGTTTTCGCCGCGTCGTTGTCAACCTTGTCCAGAACGCCATTGAGGCCATCAAGGCATCGAAGGGGTTCGGAGAAATCAAGGTGCAGACGGGATTGATCGGCGATCAGGTTTTCCTCGAGATCTCCGACAATGGCCCGGGTATCCCGAAGGATTCCCTGGACAAGATCTTCGAGCCGCTGTTCACCACAAAGAGCTTCGGGGCGGGGCTTGGATTGCCAACGGCCAAACAGTTGGTGGAGCAGCACTTCGGCAAGCTCACCGTGAACTCGCAACAGGGCGTGGGCACAAGCTTCCGCGTTACTCTTCCGCTGGCTAAGGCAGAACAGGAACAGGCAGCTTGAGGCCCAACGGCCAGATGAAAAGCAGCACCTACCGGCCCTCTCTTGCCTTTCCCCAGGGAGCAGGGCTTCAGCAGGAGTAATACATGTCGTATTCGATCGGATGCGGCGTGTGCTCGAAGCGGATCACTTCCTCCGTCTTCAACTCGATGTAGCTGTCGATCAGGTCATCGGAGAAAACGCCGCCTTTTTTCAAGAAGTCGCGATCGGTGCTCAGGCTTTCGAGTGCTTCGCGCAAGCTTCCGCAGACGGTCGGGATGTTCTTGAGCTCGGCTGGGGGAAGATCGTAGAGATTCTTGTCCATCGGATCACCCGGATGGATCTTGTTCTGGATGCCGTCGAGGCCGGCCATGAGGATGGCCGAAAAAGCCAGGTAGGGATTGGCAGATGGATCGGGAAAACGGACCTCGACTCGCTTCGACTTCGGCCCGGTGCCGAAGGGGATGCGGCATGAGGCCGAGCGGTTCCGCGAGGAGTAGGCGAGCAGCACCGGTGCCTCGTATCCCGGCACCAGGCGCTTGTATGAATTGGTGGAGGGATTGGTAAAGGCGTTGCAGGCCTTGGCGTGCTTGATGACTCCGCCGATGAAATAGAGGCACAGCTCCGACAAATCAGCATATTGATTGCCGGCAAAGAGCGGCTTGCCTTCATTCCAGATCGAGAAGTGGCAATGCATGCCGGAACCGTTGTCGCCCTTGACGGGCTTTGGCATGAAGGTCGCCGTTTTGCCATAGGCGTGGGCGACGTTCTGTATAACATATTTGTAAATTTGCATCTGATCGGCCATGCGCACGAGGGCATTGAATTTGATGCCGAGCTCATGCTGGGCTGAAGCCACTTCATGATGGTGCTTTTCAACCGTCACGCCCATCTGCGCCATGGTGGCAAGCATTTCCGAGCGGATGTCTTGCGCAGAATCCTGCGGGTTGACCGGGAAATAGCCGCCCTTGGTGCGCATGCGATGGCCGGTGTTGCCGGTTTCGTAATCACGGTCGCCGTTGAGGGGCAGTTCGTAGGAATCGATCTTGAAGCCGGTGTTGTACGGTTCGGTAGCAAATTTCACATCGTCGAAGATGAAGAATTCCGCCTCCGGGCCGACGAATACCGTGTCGCCGACCTTGGTCTGTTTCAGATAGGCTTCGGCGTGCTTGGCGACCATGCGCGGGTCACGCGGATATCCTTCGCCGGTTGTCGGCTCGAGGATGTCGCAGAAAATCGCGGCGGTCGCCTGTGCATAAAACGGATCCATATGGATGCTGGCTTGATCGGGCAGCAGGGTCATGTCGGATTCATTTATGGCCTTCCAGCCGGCAATGGAGGAGGCGTCGAACATGAGACCTTCAGTAAATGCCTCCTCGGTCATTAGCGACACATCCATGGTCACGTGCTGCAGCTTGCCGCGCGGATCGGTGAAGCAGAGGTCGACGAATTTCACATCCTTGGTCTTGAAGAGTTTCAGAACCTCTTCGACATTCTTGGTGTTTGGCATGAGCTTCCCTGGGGTTGATTCAAATCACGGTGAGTTAAAGCGCGTCGGTGCCCGACTCGCCGGTCCTGATGCGGATGGCTTGTTCGACATTGAGGATGAAAATCTTGCCATCGCCGATCCGGCCGGTGCGGGCCGCATTGGTAATCGCTTCCACCGCCCGGTCGACCAGATCGTCAGCGAGAACGATTTCGATTTTCACCTTGGGCAAAAAGTCGACCACATATTCGGCCCCTCGGTAAAGTTCGGTATGGCCTTTCTGTCGGCCGAAGCCCTTCGCCTCGGTCACCGTAATGCCCTGCAAGCCGACTTCGTGAAGAGCTTCCTTCACCTCGTCGAGCTTGAAGGGTTTGATGATGGCTTCGATTTTTTTCATGGGTGACCCCTCTGGTGGTGTCGGATTCCCATGGCAAGCCGCATGCCATTGCGGCGATCGCTAAAGAGCGCCCCCATTTCAAGGGCTTATCTGCGGATCCTGGAGGGAACCATTGAAAGCCCTGCCCAAAGTTTTAGCAGATGAGCAGGAATTAGGCACGCAATTCGGCTTATAAACTCAATGGCTGCGCTGCCTTGGCGGCACTTCTCGGCAGAGCGCTTCTGCCGTCGTCGATATCCGGCAGACGCTCCGAGGCTGCGGTTCGGTACCGCTCGCTGCTCAGGATCAAGAAGATCGCAGAGAGTGCCATGAAAACGGCGAGCAAGAAAACAAACATGACTGCCCGTGCTCCTTGTTTCGACAGGCTGTCGTTTAAGCCCATGGCGACTCTCGCCTTGTCGATGTCGCCGATCGTCGTCATCATTGCGAGAGATAGACTGTCGAGAGCTTGGTGGCGATGGCCGCGAATGCCGTTACTAGGTCACCCGCGCCGTCCGCAACATAGGCGTGCCCCGTGCTCGTGGCGCAGTCGCGAAGTGCTTCTTCATTATCTGCAGATGCATCGAAAGCGACCGTGTAGATAGTGATGCCCTGGGCTTTCGCGTTGGTGCACTGCGCGGAGACTATGCTCATTGCATCACCCGCAGTGTCTTCGCTCTCATGCTTGGGGTAGGAGGGACCTAAGGTCGAATATCCATCGGTAAGGAAAATGAGGATTTTTTGCGCCTCGCCGTCAGGGGTTCCTTCGTCGAAGGGGTCCCGCTCGGACAGCGCGCGAACGCCCCAGATCAGACCCGAGGCCATGTAGGTATCGTCTACGCTGGCCTCGAGATCATCAATCCAGCTCTCAACTTCGCTAACCTTGGATGTGAGCGGCAGCAGTTCGCTCGGGTTGCAGAGGCTCGTGGTTAAGGCCGGAATGGCTGCGGAATCGGAGTCTTCAAGCTCAAGGGGATAGTCTCGCGAGCCGACACATCCCGTCCATGACTTCTTGTCCGCGTCGCTGATCGACAGCCATGATTTGTTCCTGTTCGATGTTCCGACATTCACATAGACGCTGTAGGGAACGACGGCGTAACTGACATCGCTGGAAAGGCTGCTGTCGAGCGTATCGACCACGGCGAGCAGGGAGCTTTTCAGGAGGGCGAGATTTGAACGCATAGACGCGGAGTTGTCGATCACCATTGCCACCTCGATCGTGTTCTGCGACGCGGTGGCGGTGGAGGACACGTGAATTGCTATGTCTTTGATACCGAGAATCCCCATCAACATTGTGGGCACCTGGGTCGTCGCGTCGCTGGTGATATTGTCCTTGCCTAGCTTTGGCTTGATATCGACTGCGAGGGTCGGAAACTTCTGTTTCCAGTTGGAGTCCATATATTTGTGAATAAGGGCCTCGGCCTCGCTTTCCGTTTCGACGTGACTTGAGGAAGCCGCCAGAACCGCGCTGTCGAGCGCATGCTGGAGCGATGTGCGTATATAAGAAGCGTTCACGAAATCGACCGCTACTCCCGCAGCACCAATCATCACCGTCGCAACCATGCCGAGGATGACCGCCACGGAACCTGAGGTATTTTGGGTAAAGTTACGCCGACGCATGATACAACTCTGGATTCATCTAAGAAGTAAAGACAACTATGAGTCGTAAAGGCGGGTCGTTAACAATTGCTAAAAAGGGGTCTGGGACTTGGAAAGTGGTAAAGGGACGGTGTGTTCCAGGAGCCCAAGCCATGCCCGCGCTGTCCTCAGCTCACCGCCTCGAAC
>DATFOT010000355.1:0-7280 GCA_035265265.1 Aestuariivirgaceae bacterium
GAACTCTTCGGCGACGGGGTGGCTTATCCGCATGGCATCGAGCGGCGGTTCGATCTCATGGCGCTTCAGCGGGTCTTCGGAAGTTTCGAGAATTTCATCGGCGCGACCCAGCAGCATCAATTCGCCGGCCTCAAATATCAAATCGAGAAGCTTCGCGAGCATGGTCCGATCCAGGGATATGTCGTCACAGAGCTGACCGATGTTTATTGGGAAGCGAACGGTATGATGGACATGGCGCGCAATCCGCGCCTGTTTGCCAAGGCTTTCGCCGAAGTCAATGCCGACCTTGTCATTCTGCCCCGGCTCGACCGCACCGCTTTCTGGTGCGGGCAGCCCATGCGGCTGTCGCCTGCCATAGCGACGGGCGGAGTGCGGCTGAACGAGGGAGGCACCCTCGCATGGTCTCTGGGTTTCGAGGGCGCGCAGGGTCGCTTCGATGTTTCGGCGGCGGAACCGTGCACGGTGTCGGCAACCATGCCCATCGAGGTGATCGCACCGATGGTTGAGCGACCGGCATCGGCAATTTTGCGCATGGCGCTGCACGATAAGAATGGACACGAGCTGGCAGGCAGCAGCACCGACATAGCTCTGTACCCGCCGCGTGCAGCGAAGGCGCTGCCATCGATCTGGACGCTCGACGAGGAGATCGCGGTCCACATGAGAGGGCTTGGTTATGGTGCCGCGGCCACTGCAGAGGCAGCGGATGTCGTCATGACTCGTGAAGTCGACACAGATGATGTCGAGGCAATTCGTCGAGGGGCGCGCTACCTGCTGCTTGCCGATGGTCCCGGCAAGGACGGCTGGCTTCGCGGCGATCACCCAGTGCAAGCCGCGGTGCCGACCTTGCCATCCCCGGTCAATCCCCCTTTCCCCGGCATCATGCGCCGCGTCCGCCGCGGCAATGTGTGGCGGGGAGACTGGATCACGAATTTCGGCTGGCTGGCGCGGAAGGGACATTTCAGCGACATGCCCGGCGGACCGATGCTCGACCTCTCCTTCGATCGTGTGGCGCCCGCGCATGTGCTGTGGGCAAGCGTGCGATCATGGGAATATGAAGCCGGCATCATGCCCTCCGGCGTGGTCGTTGGCTGGGTCCATAAGCCGGCGGGATTCATCATGCAGCGGCGGTTTGGGCGCGGGCGGCTCGTGATGAGCAGCTTTCGGCTCACCCGCGATGCGCCTGGGGTCGATCCTGTTGCCACTGCGCTGATTGACCGGCTGGTGCTGGCAGCACTCGCTCCATGAGGGGACTTGCGGAAGGTTTTTACGCAACTTTTTTGCATGAGAAAAGTTAGCGACCTGCCATGACATTCATGCCGCGCCCAATCGGGCATGCCCGTCGTGTGCGGAAGCATTACAGAGGCCGCTGCGACGAGCTGATGGCGAAGCTTCCCACCAAGAGCCGGCTCGCAGAGCTGACGATGCCTGATGCTTTTCTGTGGTCGACGGGTATCGAAGATACATTCATCACCGCTCCGCATCCCGCTACGGGCCGCACTCTCGATGAATACGAGCTGACCGGCCATTATGATCGGTGGGCGGACGATCTCGAGCTCGTCGCATCGCTCGGCGTTCCGGCCGCGCGCTACGGCGTGCCGTGGCATCGTATCCAGCCCGAGGCAAAGCGCTGGGACTGGACTTTCGCCGACGCGGCCCTCGAACGGCTTATTGCACTTGGCGTCGCTCCACAGGTCGATCTGGTTCATTATGGGCTGCCGCGGTGGATGGAGGGCGCTTTCCTCAATGGCGATTATCCCTCGCATGTCGCGGAATATGCAGGGCGCCTCGCGGAACGTTTTCTCGGCCGCATCACATGGTATACGCCGCTCAACGAGCCGCGCATCACGGCATGGTATTGCGGGCGATTGGGCTGGTGGCCGCCCTATCGCAGAAGCTGGCAGGGTTTCATCGCCGTGATGCTTGCGCTGTGCCGCGGGATCGTTGCGACGGTGCGTGCCCTCCAACAGGTCGATCCGGAAATCGTTTGCTATCACGTTGACGCTACCGACCTTTACGAGGCGGATGATCCAGGCCTCCTCGCAGAGGCACGGCGGCGGCAGGAGATCGTGTTCCTCGCTCTCGACCTGATAAGCGGCAGGGTCAATCCGCAGCACATGTTATGGGAGTGGCTGGTCGCGCACGGCGCTTCGGTCTCCGCCCTCGAAGCGTTCCTCGCCGAACCCGTCGCGATCGACGTCGTCGGCATGAATCTCTATCCTATGTTCACGCGAAAACGGCTGCTGCGCGACAGCCATGGCCGCTTTCGCACTCGCATGCCCTACGCCGGAGCAGAACTGATCACAGGGCTCGGCAAGCTTTATCACGAGAGATATGGCGTGCCCCTGATGATCTCCGAAACTGCATCGCTGGGATCGGTCGCTCGACGGCAGAGCTGGCTGGAACAGTCCACCGCTGCCGTCGCCCGCCTGCGCCGGGAAGGTGTGCCGCTCGCCGGTTATACCTGGTGGCCGATGTTCGCGCTCGTGACCTGGGCCTATCGCCAGGGTCACCGACCGATCGAAGACCATTTGGGGCAAATGGGTCTTTGGAATTTGGATGCGAATCTCAATAGGATACCCACACCACTTGTCGGTTCGTACCGCGCTCTCGTGAGCGGCGGATCTTATGCCGCTGGCCGGCTGAACGGGCGGCAGGTACTAGAAGAGAGGGAAGGCAATGTTCCGCAGCTTCTTTCTAGCGGGCTTTGAGGGCTCGACCGGTTATAATCGCCACGGCCAATGGTTCGACCAGGTGGTTGCCACCGGGCATGACAAAACGGTCGAACAGGATTACCAGAACCTTGCAGAGCTCGGCATTCGGGGAGCGCGCGAGACGATCCGCTGGCCTCTCGTCGACCTGGGACACGGGCGTTATGATTTTTCCTCAGTCGAGCCCTTTGCCGATGCCGCCCAGCGCCATGAAGTAGAGGTGATCTGGGACCTGTTCCACTACGGGTATCCAAAGAACGTCGATCTGTGGAGCAGTGATTTTCCCAAACGCTTCGCGGACTATTGCCATGAAGTGGGATGCTTCATCCGGGCAAGGATGGACCCGCCCTATCTTTTCACGCCGGTCAATGAACCAAGCTTCCTTGCCTTTGCGGGCGGCGAGAACGGCCTCTTTGCGCCCCATCAGCAGGGACGCGGCTTCGAGCTCAAGGTTGCGCTGGTGCGGGCCGCGATCCGAGGCATAGAAGCCCTCTGGGCCGCATGCCCCGGAGCACGCATCGTCAATGTCGATCCATTATGCCGGGTTGCCTGTCCCGATGAGCAACCCGAGTTTGCCAGGGCAGCACGCGATTTCAACCAGCGGCTCGTGTTCCAGGCGTGGGACATGCTTTCGGGGCGCTTGCTGCCCGAACTCGGCGGCTCGCCTGCCCATCTGGACATCGTGGGGATCAATTATTACTGGACCAATCAGTGGGAATGGATGGCTCCGCCTTTGCCGGACGGGAGAATTCCACCCTTAAGGGAGGATGATCCGCGCCGGGCAAGCCTGAAGGAGTTGGTCCGCTCGGTTTGGCAGCGCTATGGCAGCGAGATCATGATCACGGAAACTGCGCATGTCGGTGACCGGCGAGGCCCCTGGCTGCTGGAGGTCGCCGCCCACTCCAAGGCGCTGCTGCTCGAGGGCGTGCCGCTGCGCGGCGTCTGTCTTTACCCCATCCTCGGCATGCCGGAATGGCACGAGCCCGATGTCTGGACCCCCATGGGCCTGTGGGATCCGGTCTGCCACCGGGATAGTCCTGGCGAGCGCCTCCTCTGTGCGCCGATGCATGATGCACTGCAATCGGTGAGCCATATAGACGAGTTGCACCACACGCTGATGAAGCACCGGGAAAAACTAAGGTTCCTCCGGCCGCGGCAGGATCTGGCCGATAGGGATTTTGCAGACGACCTGCAACGCCGGGTGCGATCCGGCCGGCGCTCGGGCTCATAGATCTCGCTGCGAAGCGTGGCCCCGGAACAGTCGCATTGGTGAGGCGTTTTCAAAACGTCCGCAACAATGAGGAGTTCTCGCAATGTTGAAAAAAGCACTCTATGCATCGGCCCTTCTGCTCCCGCTTGGCTTCCTGGGCACGGCTCCCGCGATGGCCGACATGTCTGTCGGTTTTGGGTTCGGCAGCCCCTATTACGACTATGGCCTCTATGATCCCTATGGTCCGGGTTACGGTCCTTTCTATGCCGATCGTTTTGACGACGACGACATCGATGACGACGTCGCAGTCGTGGACGACACGGATGAGGACGCGGATGATGACATGGAGGTCGTTGAGCCGGCTGCGGCGCCTGCCGCGCCCACGGGATGCGTGAAGACGAATGTAAACAACTTCAAGAACGCCTGTCCTCGCTAATGCTGTCGTCAGGCTCAGCCGCGGGAGTAGCGCTCAGCCGCTCACCCCCGCGGTCAAGATTGCGGCTCCTCCGATCTATTCCTTCCCGGGTTAGTCTTTCGACCGCCAGAAGCCGTGCCACCTTTGCGGCCTGCTTCTGAGGCGAGCTCGGGATTTCTGGAGAAGCTTCGCTGGTGCGGGGGGACGCTTTGACCCCCCTTGCGGCCCGCGGCAGATGCAAGCACCGGGTTCTTGGAGAAGCTGCGGGCCTGGGGCGGCACGCTACGACCGCCCTTGCGGGCTATCTCACGCTGCTTTTCCTCGTCCATAGAAGCAAAGCCGCGCTCTGAAGTTCTCGCTCGACTAATGACCATCGTCAGATCAGCCCTGGTTGAATCAATTTGTTTCAGCGTGAGCGGGCAGCAGCGCTCTGTTCGCCGCCCTTGCGGCCAGCCTTCGCCGCCTTGGTCCGATCGTTCTTGAAGTTGCCGCCGCTCACTCGGCCACCTTTTCGACCGGCTTCGGCGGCTCGCTCGCGGTTTTCGGCAAAGTTGCCGGACCCGCCACGGTGCTGCGTCCTATTGTTCATATTGAATCCTCTCTCGTGGGGTTCAGACCCGCATCGACGCGGGCCATCGGCAAGCCAACGTCAACCTTGAGTCTTAGTTTCAGCTTGAGCGGTACATTCCGGCTGAAATATTCTCCAGCCTAACCTCCCGTAATGCTGCGCGTCTTCCGCGAAGCGTCTCAAAAAAACGTGCCGATACAGATTATTAAGATTTCCACCGCCATCATCACAGCATCAGGTGGGGAGTGGCGGGGTGATGCATAACAATCGAGTCAGGTCGAAGTTTGCCCAGCGGTTTGCCGGACCGGACGAGCCGGCGCGCCTGCGGGCAGCGCTTGATAGGCTGATCGACATCCACTCGCGCTGCTCGGCTGAGGTGGAGAAGGTGCTGCAAGAAGCACAGGAGCTTCGCCGCAAGCTGATCGAGGAAGCGCGCAGTTCCCATCGGGATGAGAATTCCTAAAAACAGTTTTTTCCCCCTTTAGCCGCGCCCACGCGCTTGCACACGCCTGACCAAGGTGATTTGCGCTGAAGCTCAACCGTCGTCGGCAACCGGGGAGGAGGATTGCGATTGACCTTGTAGTCCGCTAGATCAACGCAGCCGCATCCAGATCTCCAGCACCGCGGCTTCCTTCCACCGACCAGAGGAATACCATGGCGCCATCCACCATCCTTGCCGAGTTCAGGGGTCCCATCGTCATGATCGGCTTCGGTTCGATAGGCCGCGGCACGCTTCCGCTTCTGCTTCGTCATATTCAACTGGACCGGCAGAAATTCGTCATCATCGATCCCGACGACAGCAACAGGCATTTGGCCGAAAAGGAAGGTCTTACCTTCAAGAAGCTGGCGATCACCCGCGAGAATTATGTCAAGACGCTCACACCTCTCCTCACCGAAGGCCTTACCCAGGGGCTGATCGTCAACCTCTCTGTCGATGTCTCCTCCCTCGACATCATGAAACTCTCGATGGAAATCGGGTCACTTTACATCGACACGGTAATCGAGCCGTGGCCCGGATTTTACGACAATCCCAAGCTCAGCCCCTCGCTGAGGTCAAACTATGCGCTTAGAGGCGAAGTCATGAAACTGAAGGCGCGTTATTCCGGCGCGCCCACCGCCATCAGCTGCTGCGGAGCCAATCCGGGGATGGTGTCCTGGCTCGTGAAACAGGCCCTTCTGAATATCGCCAAAGATGCCGGGAAGCCAGCGGAGCCGCCCCCAACGCGCGAGGGGTGGGGCCGCTTCATGAAAAGGCTGGGAGTCAAGGGTATCCATATTGCGGAGCGCGACACCCAGCGTGCAAAAACACCAAAACCCCTCAATACTTTCTGGAATACGTGGTCGGTGGACGGTTTCATATCGGAAGGTCTTCAACCGGCCGAGCTCGGATGGGGTACCCATGAGAAGAAACTCCCGCCCAGCGGGCAGAAGCACAAATTCGGCAATGGAGCGTCGATCTATCTGATGTCACCGGGTGCGGGGACACGGGTGCGCAGCTGGGTACCGACGGCTGGACCGCAGCTTGGATTCCTGGTGACGCACAATGAGTCTATTTCGATTGCGGATTACTACACTCTGCGCGACGGTCGCAGGGTGCTTTACCGGCCGACCTGTCACTATGCCTACCATCCTTGCAACGACGCGGTTCTTTCGCTCCACGAAATGGCCGGCCGGGCCTGGGAGCGGCAACCCAGTTCCCACATCCTCGATGAGGATGAGATCGTCGACGGCATAGATGAACTCGGCGTGCTGCTCTACGGGCATAAGCGGAACGCATATTGGTATGGTTCGCAGCTCTCCATAGAAGAGACCCGCAGGCTTGCGCCCTACCAGAACGCGACGGGGCTGCAGGTAACCTCATCGGTGCTCGCGGGCACAATTTGGGCCCTTGAGAACACCACGGCGGGAGTGGTGGAAACTGACGAAATGGACTATGCCCGCTGCCTGGAAATCCAGACGCCTTATCTGGGGCCGGTCGTCGGGGTGTATACCGACTGGAATCCGCTCTATCACCGCGCTGTGCTGTTCCCCGAAAAACTCGACCGTAAGGATCCCTGGCAGTTCAGCAATGTTCTGGTCTGACCCATGGTGCGAATCGCCCTTGAAACATTGGCGCGGTTCGCACATGGCGCACGCGTGAACGTAGCATTCTCCCGATGAAAAAAAGCGTCACCCCGAGCGCCGCGGCCCTGGCGGGGGCGACCATTAGGGAGCGGCAGGACAACGTCGCTGCAGCGATCCTGTGGATGCTACTCACAACGATGTGGTTCATCGCTCTCGACTCGGTGACCAAGCAGTTGCTGAATGAAGGCATGCCTCTCGTCGAAGTGGTGTGGGGGCGGTTCTTCTTTCACGCTGTCATCGGCATCGCGGCGGTCG
>DATFOT010000356.1:0-3802 GCA_035265265.1 Aestuariivirgaceae bacterium
CGCACGCGCACGCCGGCATTGCCGGTCTGCAGAACGAGGTCGAGGATGTCGAACCTGTTCTCGACGACCGACGCCAGTCCCTGCAATTGGATTCGCTCGAACTGCAAACCGTCTTTCTTGCCCGACGAGCGCATGGACAGATTCTTGGCCGTGAGGGATATGTCGAGGGCCGACAGGCGTCCGTCGTCCAGCCGCTGAGGAATGATTTTTCCATCGAGCTGCGTCTGAGCGCCGCCGAGGCCGAGCGTGCTGTCGCTGATCAGCACGGCCCCCGTCGCAGGATCGAGGTCGAAACGCAGCAACCCCTCTTCGATGGCGATGGGGTCGGCAATGTAGCCGGGGAAGCCAACAATGCCGCGCGATGCGGTGAGCTCAGCAGTGGCGCGCTTGATCACGCCCTCGTCGGTAAATTCGAACTCGGCCTTGCCGGAAAGCGGGAACCGCACCTGGGCCAAGCGGTGCAGGGCAAACACCTTGTCGGACAGGTCGGCGGGCACGAGGTCGAAGATGCGAGCGCTAAGGGCAAAACTGCGGCTGGCACTTCGATAATTGGCAACGAGCTCCGAGCGCCAAGGCTCCTTGCCGGTCGCCACCGTGATATCGGCAAACAGCGCGAAACCGTAAGGCATGCGGCGAAAAACGAGATTGGCGGAAGGCGCATTCCAGCTGGCCTGGTTGAACTCGTCGAACAGCACCAGGGTGGCGTCGGACACTTTCACGGTTTCGAGAGTAGACACCGCCGTGGCGCCGCGGCCACCCGACAAGAGCTCCTTCTCCAGGAAATCGCGAAGCTGAAGTGCCGAGGTCGCATCGTCGATCGGCTCGGCCTGGGCCGCCGAACCGGGTTCCTCCTGCGGCTGCGCCTGAGCGTCGGCGCTCCTGACCTTGGCGAAGCCGAGGCTCAAGGTGCCGTTCAGATCCCGGTAAAACTCGATGCGGGGGCCGATCAGCTCGAGCTGCCGGGGCACCAGCCGGCCGGTGAAAATTGCTGCGCCGTCGATGCCGATGGCAGCACGCGGAGCACGGGCGATCGTGTCGCCGGCAGCATTCTGCAGCACAACATTGCGCAGGCGCACGCGCGGCTGGCCGCTGTCGCTGTCGCGCTCGATGACCGCGTTTTCGAGATCGACATGGTAACCTGCAAGATTCGAGTTGATCGCCGTCTCGATGGGTCCTTTCAGGAAGGTGAGCGTGACGGGCCCCTGAGACAAGCGGACCATGAAGACGGCGGCCAAAAGAGCGAGGAAACCACAAACGGAAACAAGCGCCAGCAACGTGAGTTTGGGCACCGTCCACTTCACGTTCACCGACCCGTTCTTCGTTGCTTTGGCAAAGGAAATCGCCCCGCCCGCAGGCGAATCAGCCGCTGGCCTCTTCCCGCGAGAAGCTCTCACCATAGATGCATTTTCAGCTCAGCGATCAAGTCCAAAGTTGTGACCCCGCAGCCCAACGCAGGGCGCCCCTGTCGGGATATTCGGAGACAAACCGAACATATGGTCGAAAGCAAGGCAGATACAGCTATGGCAAGCTGCGGCAGGGACGGAAACTAATGCTTGTCAATGCAGCTGCGCCGATTCATAAGTTAACCAGCTTTAGTGGCGTCGAAAGTGGCTCCGCCTTAAGGGCGGTGATCGGGAGCGACAATCGGCATGCGCCGCCACAAGCTTCATACCTATCGCAAGCGTCGCGGATTGTGGGGTTCTATCACCCACAGCTTTCGCGAAAGGCAGATTTATCTGCGCGCAGAGGGCGAAGTCCAGTTCATCACGTTGAGGCCGTGGGTTCAGATCGTCGGCCTTGGCAGCCTGCTGGCAGGATTGTTCTGGCTGTCGTTTTCATCGATCAATGTCGCGTTCAAGGATCAGCTGCTGGCCCTGCGCGAGCGCGGGATGTATGACGCGCGACTGGAGTATGAGGACCGCATTGCCGAATTGCGCAATGAAGTCGACCGGCTGAACGACCGGCTGATGATCGACCAAAACGAGTATTTGGGGCGGGCCGATCAGATCAAGCTGGAATTCGACAGGCTGGTCGAGCGCCACAAGCGGCTCGTGGAATTTTTCCGTCAGGATGTTGCACGGCGCTCGGAAGGGGCCCCTCAGAGGCAAACGATCCAGAAATTGCCCCTGCCCGCGGCCGAAGAGGAGCCGGCCGATTCGCATGGTGACCAGTCGGAGCTGCAGAATGGCGCGCTAACCCGCAATAACAACTCCGTGAGATTTGCCAAACGCTACGAGCGGGTATTCACGAGCGAATATGATGCCGCAAAGCCGCTGGAGGATCTCAAATCGCACTTGCGAAATTACGAACGCATGGAAATCTCCCTGCTTGAGGAAGCGACAAGCCTCGCGGAGCAAAGAGCGGAGCGGGCGCGAGCGATCTTCAAGAGCCTGGGACTCGACGACGTCAAAGTCGTTTCATCGTCCGAATATTCTGGCGGCGGCACGGGCGGTCCTCTGATCGCAATCGGACAAGGGGATGCCTCGGAAGATGAAGTTTCGCTGCGCATGGAAAGACTTCTCGACCTCTACGAAGCCTATGACAAGATGAGGCATGAGGCGCTGCAGCTGCCGCTCCATTTGCCGCTCAGCGATGTGGTGCGCATGACGAGCGGTTACGGCGTCAGGCGCGACCCGTTCCGCCACACAATCGCCATGCATGCGGGGGTTGACTTCAAAAGCGGCATGAATTCACCTGTTTACGCAACCGCGGACGGCAAGGTTAACGTTGCGGGCTGGGAAGGTGCTTATGGCAGAATGGTGGAAATCATCCATGACAATGGAGTGGCCACACGCTATGCTCATTTGAGTGCCATCATGGTGGCCGTCGGCGATAAGGTGCGGCGCGGCGACATGGTGGGGAAGTTAGGCAATACGGGGCGAAGCACCGGTCCGCATCTTCACTATGAAACGAGGGTGAAGGGTCGAGCGGTTGACCCCGTCCGGTTTTGGCAAACGAGCAATGCTGTTCAGGAACTTTCGAAAAAAAACTAATGGTAGCGCCGAAGGCAACCGAACCAGATCGGGTCCTTCGATCCTCACCGAAGACGTCGTGATCGAGGGCAATCTCATCAGCGGCGGCGAGCTTCAGATCGACGGCACGGTAAACGGCGATGTGCGCGCCCATGCCGTTGTGGTCGACGCGCAGGGCGTGATCCATGGCGAAGTGGTTGCCGAAGAAGTGCTCGTCCGCGGACGGATCATCGGGCCGATCCGCGGCATTCACGTGCACGTTTATGCCGGCGGACATATCGAGGGCGATGTAATCAACGAAACGATCTCGATCGACAACGGCGCCTATATCGACGGCACCATCCGCCGGTCCGAGGACCCCTTGGGAGAACCTTCACCGCAGTATGAGGGAAATTACGATCCCTCGGCGGAAGAGCGGCAGTTCGGCGTTCATGACGACCAGGGCTACCGCGCGGTGCAGTTCAAGACGCCGGTGAAGGGCACGTAAGGCCGGCTCTCCCTTCGAAAGACGTCATGGCCGGGCTTGACCGGCCATCTCTCATTCATGTGCAGATGCGCGGATGAAGTCCGGCCATGACGCAGTGGGTGAAGCTGGATCAGAGGCATTCGCCGGAATGACGACGAAGGTAAGTGGGAGCGGAAAAACGGACCCGTCATGCCAATCATTGCCGCGCCTTAATCCAGATCGGCGACGTTCTTCGCGGCGCCGCCGTGAATGCGCTGCGATAGAGAGGCGTTGATGAAGGTGTCGATGTCGCCGTCCAGCACGGCGGCGGGATTGGTGCTCTGGGCACCGGTGCGGAGATCCTTCACCAGCTGATAAGGCTGCA
>DATFOT010000357.1:0-4778 GCA_035265265.1 Aestuariivirgaceae bacterium
GGATAAGGACCCTCTCGTGTCTTTAGGCTCTCTTTAATACGGGGGAGCATCAATGCTTGCCTTAAGTTGCTAATTGTATACATTTGGCAGGCCGTCAGTTCCTCAAAGGAATTGGCTGAGCCAAAATGGCTGCCAGCAAGCCCCCGGTAATCCAAACCCATACCGCTGCCGCCAGATCAGGGAGTAAACAGATGATCGTCGCCAAACTTTTTCGCAATGCGGCTCTAGCCGTCGCCTTGATAGCTTCCCCCCTTACACTTGCTCAAGCAGGATCTGAAGTTCCTGCGCCCGGTCAAAGTCCCAAGATAGATGCAATAAAGGAGCGCGGAGTATTAAAGGTAGCCGCTATAGGCGAGTTTCCATGGCTGCCGGAGAATACATCAGGCTCCGGGCCGCAATTTTCCGGCCCAGGCTGGATTTTGGCTGAAGAATACGCAAAGCGCCTCAACGTGAAGCTCGAAGTCGTTCCTGTCAGCCACGAAACCAAAGTGCCCATCCTAGCAACTGGCGAAGCTGACATCTCGATTGCACCGCTAGCGGTCACTCCGAAACGCGAAGAGGTCGTCAACTTCGTTGTATATTCGCGCTCGAGCCTGTGCATGTTCGGCTTGGCTGATAATCCAAAACTCAAGGACGTAAAGACTGTAGATGATCTCAATCGGGAAGACCTCACGATGGCGTATTTCACAGGCACGCCCCCGGAGACATGGGCTCCGCAACGCTTCCCAAAAATTAAGCTGAAGGGAGTGGCTGGATCGGGAGCCAATGCACCAATTGAGGAAATTCTCTCCAAGCGCGCAGATATCGCGACAATTGATAATGTTGCATGGCCTGCGCTTAACAAACAGGTTCCTGGCTTAGTGTCGTTTCCGCCCGGGGACGAGTGTCTGAAGAGCAATGAAATGTCCACCGGCGTCGGCCTTGCAGTGGATAAGACAGACCCCGTGTTTCATCAGTGGCTGCAGGCCGTCTATGACGAGATGAAAGACGCAGTCACGGCTGAAGAATTGAAGCTTCTCAAGTCTAGCGAATAACTGAATCAAAGCCGGGGGGGGCCTTGCCCGCCTTCCGGGCCTTGCAAATGATGTCACCTCTTCATGGACATCAATTTTCAGCCGATCATCGACAGCTGGCCGTTTCTTGCCAAAGCATTGAGAACGACGCTCCTCGTCAGCGTTCTCTCTACAGGGCTTGGATTTGCCATCGGCGTAACAGTCGGGATTCTTAGAACCTACAGTGGGCGCATCCTCGACATATTGCTGGGATTTTACGTTGATACGATGCGAGCGATCCCGTTGCTCGTCGTTCTGGTTTGGGCATTTTTCGCGTTTCCGCTGGTTGTTGGTTACTCGATTGACGCCATCACTGCTGGTGTGGTTGGGCTAGGCATTCATCTAGGCGCCTACGTTGCCGAGACAGTTCGTGCAGGATTAACATCGGTGCGCCGAAACCAAATGCAGGCGGCGCTGGCGCTTGGCATGGGTCGATTTCAGGCCATTCGGACGATCATACTGCCGCAAGCCCTGATCCGCATGCTGCCGGCGCTGGGATCGCTGCTTATTATTGCGATAAAGGACAGCGCCATCGCTTCCGTCATCGCTGTGCCCGAACTTCTGCGCCAGACGCAGATCGTGGCTGGTAAAACCTTCCGTCCCTTTGAGCTGTATACCGCAGCAATGCTTGTGTATTTCGCGCTCTGCTATCCGGTGGCGCGCGGAATCGATCGGGTTTATCGGCGGATCGCGCATTTGGGCTCATCATGACGTTTGAGTGGAGCGTCGTCTGGTCCAGCTTGCCGCGCCTGCTCGATGGCGCTTGGATGACCATATGGCTCACTGTCGCCACAATGGCCATTGCCATTCCAGGCGGTCTGTTATTGGCCCTCTTGCGCCTTTCGCCATTGAAATTGATCTCCGGTGCGGCCACGGCATTCGTGGAATTCTTTCGCGCCACTCCCCTGATCCTGCAAATCTACTGGGTTTACTACGTCCTGCCTGCCTACTTCGACGTCCAGATGTCGCAGCTTTCGACAGCTATCGTGGGGCTGGCATGCAATATCTCGGCCTTCAACTCCGAGACCTTTCGATCCGGTATCGTATCGATCAGGCAAGGCCAGTGGAACGCTGGCTTGGCTCTCGGCATGGCGCGCTGGGAAGTGTTTTTGCGCATCGTGCTGCCGCAGGCGCTGATGCGCGTGCTTCCCGCCCTTGCGTCGACCTGGGTCTCGCTGTTCAAAGATACATCGCTGGTGTCGATTATCTCAGTTGCTGAGCTATCCTATGTGTCACTTCAGCTCCGAGCGGAAACCTATCGAATACTGGAAGTCCTCACAGCCATGGCCGTTCTATATTGGCTCATGGGTTATCCACAAGCCAAGCTCGTCGATTACATTCACCGCCGCTATAAGGTTGCTGAATGAGCGACCGGAATTTGATTTTGCTTTTTGAAGGTGTGTCGAAGCGCTATGGCAGCATCGTTGCGCTCGACAGCGTCGATCTTTCAATCCGGCGCGGTGAGGTCGTCTGTCTCATTGGCCCATCCGGTTCGGGCAAGTCGACGCTTTTGCGGTGCGCCAATGCTCTTGAGACCCTAGACGGCGGTCGCATTCTGTTCGAGGGCCAACAAGTCCAAAGCACGCATTCATCGGCTCGCCTGGTGCGCCAACGCATGGGTATGGTATTTCAGAATTTCGAGCTCTTTCCGCATCTGACTGTGTTGCGCAATGTTACGATCGGGCCTGCCACTGTTCTTAAACTCTCAGCTGATCTTGCCGAAAAGCGCGCCCGTGCCCTATTGGCAAAGGTGGGGCTGACCGAAAAGGCGATGGTGCATCCCTCCGCGCTGTCGGGGGGCCAGCAGCAGCGTGTCGCCATTGCCCGGGCCCTCGCGATGGAGCCGGCATTGATGCTCTTTGACGAGCCCACCTCGGCGCTCGACCCCGAAACGATCGGCGAGGTGCTCAGCGTTATGAAGGCTCTGGCGGATGAGGGCATGACCATGCTGGTCGTCACACATGAAATGGACTTCGCACGGCGGGTAGCAGACCAGGTGGTGGTGTTCGACAGCGGCCGGGTGATCGAACAAGGCTCGCCGAAAGAGATTTTCGAAGCCGCGAGGGTGCCACGTACAAGAGACTTTCTTAGCCATCTCGGCTGGCATGGCGAGAGCATTCTCGAGACAGTGAGAAGTCCAAAGGAGCAGATATGAAAGAGCACCGGATAGACCGGGCCGAAGTCTTCGTCGTGGGACCTGATGTAGAGCGCTACACCTGGGCGGAAGGAATGACTGATCAGTATATGGTCAATATTATCTTGCGTCTTACCGCCTCAAGCGGTTTGCATGGACTTGCTGGTGCCGCAATGATCACTTCGAATTCGTTCGAGCGCTCAGTTGGAGAAACCCTGCGCCACCTCTTGCCGGGGATCATCGGCCAGAGTCCGGCCGATCGCGAGGCACTTTGGCATCGCATGCGCAATCTCGGAACCCCCATGGTGCCACAAGCCCACTCATTGCTGGACATCGCCCTCTGGGATATGGCTGCGAGGCACGCACGCATGCCGCTCTGCCACCTGCTCGGCGGGGCGCGGGAGAAAGTGCTCTCATACGCATCGACGCCGCTGCTCGCTGACACTCAGGCCTATATCGATTATGTCGGCAAGCGCCACGAGGAAGGCTTCAAGGCTGTGAAATTCCATTGCTGGTGCGTGCCGGAACAGGACCTGCCCATGTGCGAAGCGGTGCATCGGCACTTCGAGGGCAAGGGCATGGCGCTGATGCTCGATGTCGAGCAGCGCTACGGGCGGTTCGGTGCCATCCGTGTTGCGCGCCGGCTCGGCGAACTGGGGTTTGCCTGGTTCGAGGCGCCGCTGGTCGACACCGACATAGAGGGTTACAGAGAGATCAAACGGCAAAGCACTGTGCCCGTCATTGCCGCAGGCAATACATGGGTGGACTTGCAGATGCTGGTGCAAGCGATCAAGGCGGACTGCTGGAGCTCGCTGCGGGTCGATGCAACCATTTGCGGCGGGATCACACCGATCAGAAAAATCATGGCACTGGCCGAGGCACATGGCATGAATGTCGAAATTCAATGCTGGGGGTATACCCTTACGCAAGCAGTTAACCTCCATGTCATGCTTGCTTACCAGAACTGCAGCTATTTTGAGCAGCCGGTTCCTTACCCTTCCTTCGAGCATGGCGCTCTCGACGTAATCCGAACCGATCGGCACGGCTATGTGCATATGCCTCCAGGCCATGGGCTCGGCGTCGGCCTCGACTGGAAGGCCATCGAAGCGTCTTCCATCCTGAAGTTCGAGATCCGTTGAGAACGGTCCGCACAGTTTAGAGCTGGGCAACTGCCAGAGCGCAAGTGAGCTGGGCGGGGGCGTGCGGGCGGATGAGCACCGAAGTGGCATAGCCGGCAGCGTTGAGCGGGTTAGGTCCGACCGACAAACTCCACGGCCCGTCAAATGCAGCCGCCATAGGCTCAAGGCCCAAACCTCTATACCGACCGGCCCATGGTTTTGCGTCGGAACCGCGGTCGTGTATCCACATCATGCAGTGCGGAAGCTGTTCGTGGTTCCAATCAATGTCGAGAACAAAGCTTTCATCGTGGAAGGCCGCGCGCACCGGTCTCCGCATGCCCCCCATTAGCACCACATCTTCGGTTGGGGGTCCTAATGGCAAACGATGCAAATCAATTCGGCCGCCATGGCGCCCTGGCGCGTCATGGAGATTTATGAACTGCTGGCCGGGCTCACACGCCATGCAGTCTGACT
>DATFOT010000358.1:0-3784 GCA_035265265.1 Aestuariivirgaceae bacterium
CGAGCGGTGGCCTCGGCAAGGGCACTCTTCAGCGCTTGCGGGTCGGCAAGGTCAACCGAATAGCTCGTGCCGCGAAACTCCTTTGGCGGCTGCGAGCGGGACATGTTGATAATCATATGGCCTTCACGCGCGAGGCGTTCAGCGATACCGAGGCCGATACCGCGGGACGCACCGGTGACGAGAGTAACGGGGTTCACGGTTTTCCACCTCTACGCGTGGCATAGGCGGCAAGTGAAATACCATGGCGGGGACCATTCGGTGAATTAGATTTTGATGGCGGACCGATCGGCTATAGTTCCGCAATCATCATCGAGAAGACGCGCTTGTCCCGCTCAACACCGCTGCGCCTGCTGATCTTTGCCGTGCTGATCTCCGGCATCGGTCCCGTATTCGTGCGGGAAAGCCCTGTCGGCCCGGCTGCCACGGCGTTCTGGCGGCTGGCAATTCCGCTGCCTTTCGCCCTGTGGTATGCGCGCTATGCGTGGCGCATGAGCCGGCGCGATTCGGCGTGGGCGCTGGCCAGCGGATTGCTGCTGGCAACCGACCTGGTTTTCTGGAACGGCGCGATCTTGAGGACTTCGGTCATGGAGGCGACCGTTCTCGTCATGCTGTTTCCGATCGTCGTGGCCGCAGGGGAAATCGGCATATTCGGCCGGCCGCTCAGCCGAAAGCTGCTCGCCGGCGGTGCCATCGCATTCGCCGGCACCGCGGTAATCGCGCTCGGCGCAGCGCGGCACGAATCGAGCCTGACGGGCGATCTCATGGCCTTGGCCGCGGCAGTCTTCTATGCGGGTTCGCTGCTGATTTCCGGCGAGCTTTGCCGGCACAACAATCCGCGCGGGGTTACCTTCTGGATCATGTTCGGCGCAGCCGTCGGAGCCCTGCCGATCGCCATCACGGAAACAAAAGTCCTGCCGGAGGGTCTCTATGAGCATGGCTATCTCGCGCTTTACGGCATGCTGACCTTTGCCGGCTACACTTTGTACAACAACGCATTGGCGAAGCTGCCGACGACGATGGTCGCCATATCGGGCTATGGGCAGCCGGTCATCGCGACAGGACTGGCCCTTGTCCTGCTCGGCGAAGTGCCTGGCCTCACGAGCCTGATCGGCGGTGCAATCGTCGTGGCGGGGCTGGCGATCGCCACTCTGGGTCAAAACAGGCACGAGCCTGCCAAGCGGGTGACGGAGCCCTAGGCCGGCGAATGGTCCCGGCTGCGCATCCGGCGGATCACGCGGTCGGCCATGTTCGCGCAGCGCCTGCCGTCGAAAGGGAACAATTCAGAGAACGCCTCAGGCAGCCGCTTGCTGAGCGCTGCCCGCAGGAGCTTCCGCGCGCGGTGCAGCCTCGTCTTGACAGTTTCGGGCTTGATCATGAGCAGGGCCGCGGTCTCCTCGATACTCATCTCCTCGATGTCGCGCAGAATGAGAACGATCCTGAACGTTTCCGGCAGCTCGTCGACCGCCTTTTCGAGCAGCTGGCGCACCTGCGAGCGGGCCAGCTCGGCTTCGGGACTTTTGGGCAATTGCGCCGTTGGAAACATGATCAGGCGCGCGCCATCGATGTCTCCTGCCGATGACAGCTCATCGAGCGGGAGGGCAGGGCGGCTGCGCCTGAGCCGGCCGAGAGCCTCGTTGAGCGCAATCCGCGTGAGCCAGGTGAGCAGCGCCGACTCGCCGCGAAAGGAGCCGAGGCTGGTGAAAGCGCGGACATAGGTTTCCTGTACGACGTCCTCGGCCTCGGCATCGTTTTTGACGATGGCGCGCGCGATCCGGAAAAGCCGGCGATTGTGCCGCTGCACCATAATGCGAGTGGCGCGCTCGTCGCCCTGCCGAATGCGGTCGACAAGCTCTTTCTCGCTTCGGCCGGCGCCGGCTTCGATTGGCAGCAGATTTGTTTGCATCGGTTTATCATATCTCCTTCGGCCGAGAATGGGTGTGCGGCTTACGCACGCCGGACGATGCCTTTCTGCATGATCTCCTCGATCGGCGGAAAGGCGTCGAGCGCTGCTTGCGGCAGGGGCGTCAGCCCTGAGGATTCCGCGGAAGTTTCCGCTCCTGGCTTCGGCGTGCCGACGATGATCCGGCCGACCATGCCGGCATGTTCATGGGGTATGCAGTAGAAATCATACACGCCAGGCTCGGTCAGGGTCACGGCAAAGCTCTCATTTGGTAAGAGATAATCGGAATTCCAGGCCTTCGCGCCAAGAGGAATGCGCTGGGGACGGTCGAAGAGGGAGGGGTGATAGGCCGTTGCCGTATGCGCGTTGCCGGGATCGCGATTGGTCCAGCGGATCGATTGTCCCGGTTCGATGCGCAGGCCGATCGGATCGAACCAGACATGGGCGCCGTTGTTGCGCCCCTGCATAACGATTTCAACCGTTCCCGAGGCACCGGCAGCCAGGGGCGGGAAGGCGAGGGCCGCAACCAGCCCTCCGCCCACCTGCAAGATATGCCGACGCGTCGGCATTATTGGGCAACCCGCGCTTCATCTGCGGCGGGAACATGCCACAGCACAATATGCGCATGGGGCTTTTCTACGCCCGGATGGCCGGCGTTGAAGTAGATATCGACGTGATCGACATTGGTGCCCGGCACCGCGAGATCGTTGAAGGTCTTGTCGGCATTCAGCTCCTCGACCGGCACCATGTAGATGGTGCTGACGAGCTTGCCGTCGTGGTCATAGGCTAGGAAAGGACCAGCAGGCAGGCTTGCCGGATCAACGAAAAGTTGGCCGAGGCCAGGGAGGAAATCGGGCAGTTTCACGAGCTTGCTAACCTGCTGGTAGGGTGCCGCGGGCGGGGCCTTGGCAAAATCCTCGGCGGCAAGTGCCGGCAGCGCGGAAGCAGCCAGCAGAGCGAGGGCGAGCGAAAATCTTTTCATATCATCTCCATCGGGTTGCGGGCGCCACATCGAGGGGCCCTTAGCGCATTGGATGGTGCAGGCATCGAAAGGTTCCCGGTCATGAGGCAATAGAAATTCTCTTCTGCCGGCCGATGGCCTCCGGGTGAAGGAGAGGTGGGAGGCTGGCCCTCCTAGGTGCCTACTTCAAAGAGTAGGACTGGTGCCCACTTCCATTAATTTCGAGAATTAACTGAGTGGGACTGGTGCCCCCCAGCTGGGGGGCCAAATGCGGAGGCCCGACAGCGCTCCCACCGCCATCCGTACCTGCCAAGGTGCCTCGGGCTTTCGCCGGAATGACGATGGAGGACAGGTAATTCGCGTCCACGGGCCCGATCCGCGCATCTGCCGCTGGCGCGAAGATGGCCGGATCAAGTCCGGCCATGACGTGGTGCGAGAGCGCGCAGTGCCTTCCAAGCAAAGAAGGCGTGACGCTTGCGCGACACGCCTCCCTGCTGGGATCGCAGTTCGAAATCGACGACACACTCGGCCGGAGCCGCGAAGCGCGTGACATGACCTGCACCCGGAGCTCAAGGTCCAAAGCGCTGGGCGCCGTGCTCCTCAAGCTCATGCCGCGGCTCCCGTGAAGGAACGCGGCACGCCGACACTACGGATAAGCCGCCGTTGGTCGGTGCTCCGGCCCGCCTCTGCGCGTTACGTCCCGCGCTCGGCGATCCATTCGATGCCAATCATGCTGGCGAAGGGGATCTGAGTCCACGCGCGCGCTTCAGCTTTCCACAGGTTATCCAGAACATTCCGGAAAGCCGCCCAACCCGCTCACAGCAACAGCATCTTGCCGCTGCGCGCGGCGAAGGCGCCAGGGAATTCGGCCCTTGCCTGGCTTTCCAGCTCGGCAAGCGCCTTGTCGGTGCGCTCCGGCGCAT
>DATFOT010000359.1:0-3013 GCA_035265265.1 Aestuariivirgaceae bacterium
TGAGCCACCGGCGCTCCGGCGCTCCGCAAAACATCCGCACGGCTTTTCTGGAAGACCCTGACCGCCATGGCCGTTTCAGTGCCACCTTGGGCGATTTCCATCTGGACTGGTCGAAATGCGCCGTCGGTCACGACACGATGCTGCTGCTCTTCGAACTGGCCGAAGCCGCAGCAGTTGCGAGAAAGCGCAATGCAATGTTTTCGGGCGCGATCGTCAACGCCACCGAACATCGCCCTGCCTTGCATGTTGCCCTGCGGAATCGGTCGAACCGCCCTATTTTTGTAAACGGCCGCGATGTCATGCCGGAGGTAAACGCGGTTCTCGCTGCGATGCGGCAGTTTTCCGAAGCACTGCGGAGCCGCGCTATTACCGGCGCGACGGGCGAATCGATTGCCGATGTCGTCAATATAGGCATCGGGGGCTCCGATCTCGGCCCCGCAATGGCCACATTGGCGCTTGCGTCGTTTCACGACGGGCCCCGCACACATTTCGTCTCCAATGTCGATGGTGCCAACATTGCCGATACCCTGGCCAGTCTCGATCCGGCACGCACAATGTTCATTCTGGCGTCCAAGACATTCACCACGATCGAGACCATGACCAATGCCGCCACCGCCAGGCAGTGGCTCACCTCACGTCTCGGAAACGCGGCCATCGCCAGGCATTTTGTCGCTGTGTCGACCGCGCTCGACAAAATTACCGAGTTTGGCATTCCTCTCGACCGCGCCTTTGGCTTCTGGGATTGGGTGGGAGGTCGCTATTCCATCTGGTCGGCAATTGGTCTGCCTCTGATGATCGCCATCGGCGCTGATCAGTTCGAGAGATTTCTCGCTGGTGCTCATCTGATGGATGAACATTTTGTATCTGCCCCTCCGGAACGAAATCTGCCGCTGATACTGGGACTGCTCGGCATCTGGCATCGCAATGTCTGCGGCTATGCCTCGAGAGCCGTCATTCCCTATGATCAACGCTTGCTCCGCTTGCCCGCCTATCTCCAGCAGCTGGACATGGAATCGAACGGCAAGCGGGTGACGATTGACGGTTCACCCGTTACTTTTCCCACCAGTCCCATTGTGTGGGGTGAGCCAGGCACCAACGCACAGCACGCATTTTTCCAATCCCTTCATCAAGGCACCGATGTAGTTCCTGTCGAATTTCTCATTGCTGCCAACGCACAGGAGCCCGAATTGCGTCCCCACCACGATCTTCTGATCGCCAATTGCCTCGCTCAATCGGAGGCGCTGATGACGGGTCGGACGCTGGGCGAGGCCACCGCGAAGCTCCTCAAGCAAGGCAAGAATCCTGCCGAGGCGAGGCAGCTTGCTCCTCATCAGGTCTTCCCCGGTAACCGCCCCTCGATCACCATTGCCTACAGCCAACTCGATCCTTCGATTCTTGGCACAATGCTCGCACTCTTCGAACACCGGGTATTTGTCGAAGCCGCCATTTGGAATACCAACCCGTTCGATCAATGGGGCGTGGAACTCGGCAAGGAACTGGCAGTTGCTCTCTTGCCCGCGGTCCGAGGCGAGCCGGGGGCTGGGGCAACAACTCCTGCAACCTCGGGCCTCCTTGCCCAACTGAACCAATGGCGCAAACCTCACCCTGATTCCTGTTCTTCATGATCCGCACGTTCAAAACCGAACCCATTCCGGGTCAGAAGCCCGGCACATCCGGCCTGCGCAAGAAAGTGGCTGAGTTCCAGCAGCCGCGTTATGTCGAAAACTTTGTCCAATCCATTTTCGATGTATTGCAGGATTACAAGGGCGGAACGCTCGTTCTCGGCGGCGACGGCCGTTATTACAATAGTGAAGTAATCCAGACGGTGATCCGCATGGCCGCGGCAAACGGTGTCGGCCGTATTCTGCTCGGATGCCAAGGCTTTCTGTCCACGCCTGCGGCTTCCCATCTCATTCGCAAATATAAAGCCTTCGGCGGCATCGTTCTTTCCGCAAGCCACAATCCGGGCGGTCCTCATGGCGATTTCGGAATCAAATTAAACGTCGCCAATGGTGGCCCCGCGCCTGAAAAACTCACTGAAGCGATTTACGCGCGAACCCTTGAGATCACGAGCTATGTGATGGCCGACACACCCGCCGTCGAGATTGATCGGCTGGGTTTCGCAGTGATCGAGGGGTCGACGGTGCAAATCATCGATCCCGTTGCCGATTATCAGGAGCTGATGAGCACGCTTTTCGATTTCGCTGCGATCGCTGGCCTTTTCCGCAGCGGCTTTACAATGCGCTATGACGCGATGAATGCCATTACCGGCCCATATGCCGCGGCGATCCTTGAACGAACCCTCGGTGCCGCTCCAGGAACTGTGCTCGAATCCACACCCCTTTCTGATTTCGGCGGCCGCCATCCCGATCCGAATCTCGTTCACGCGCGGGATCTCTATGATTTGATGATGTCGCCCCAAGCCCCGGATCTCGGCTGCGCGTCGGATGGTGACGGCGATCGTAATCTGATCATTGGACGTATGCAGTTCGTGTCCCCCTCGGACTCCCTTGCCGTGCTCGCTGCCAACGCGCATCTGGCGCCGGCTTATGCCGCGGGCCTGGTGGGTATCGCAAGGTCGATGCCCACGAGCCGTGCCGCCGACAGGGTCGCGCTGGCGCTTGGCATCAAGTCTTATGAAACGCCCACGGGGTGGAAATTCTTTGCCAATCTTCTCGATGCCGGTCTTGTCACGCTTTGCGGCGAGGAGAGCGCCGGAACCGGATCGACGCATGTTCGTGAGAAGGATGGGCTCTGGGCCGTTCTGTTGTGGCTGAACATTCTCGCGGTGCGCAAGCAATCGGTCGCCGATATCCTGCGTTCGCACTGGCGCACCTACGGCCAGAACTATTACACCCGCCATGATTATGAGGAGATTGACGAGCGCGCGGCCAATGGCTTGATCGCAAGCCTTCGCGCCCGCCTGCCGTCCTTGATCGGCCGCAGTTTCTCCCGCTCCGAGACGATCGAGCATGCGGATGATTTTTCCTATCGCGATCCTGTCGATGAATCG
>DATFOT010000360.1:0-4776 GCA_035265265.1 Aestuariivirgaceae bacterium
GTGGTGATCGGCTCTAGGTTCAAAAGCGATGATATGCTGTTGGTCGATCCCCGCCGGGCTGGTGAATTCGCGGTTCAACCAGGAGAGCAACCTGCGTCTATCGTTGGATTCTATATCCGCATATTCATCGAGCGTCACAAATCGCGCTTGCTGGAACAGCAATGGATCGGTTCTGGCAACGGCCGCCAGCTCCCGAAACATCGGAACAGGTGTGTTGCCGGTTGCCAGCGCCATCAGCGAGGCGGGTCTCGTCCGCAAAACACCTATAACCACGTCTCGCGCTTTCCGGCCAAGGTCCTCGTGATCTTCAGCCTCGATCAGTCTCACGGGATTTCATCCTCAAACCACAGAGCCGCCGCTCCCGCGGCTCCGGCATATGGCCCAAGATCGCCGATTTTGATCTTCAGCCCGTGCTGGTATTCACTTGGGCATGCGGCCAGATAGGCCGCTTCGATGGGTCCGCGAAATTGCTCACCGAGGGCCGTGATGCCGCCAATGAGGATGACGGCTTCCAGGTCGAGCAATAGATGCGCATTGGCTATGGCGCGGCCTATCATCGCAAAGGCTTCAGCCGCCTGCAATTGAGCGCCCTTGTCCTGTTCTGCATACTTTACAGCATCAGCCAACTTGCTCCCTGCCCGGCGTGCAAATCTTTCTGGTGCAGCCATGTCTTCGAAAGACATCCATATGTCGTTTGCGCCGCGGGGTGCCATGCGCCAAACACCAATCTCTCCTGCTCTCTTATGGGCACCGCGATAAACTCTGCCGTTGAGAAGCAGGCCGGAACCGATGCCGCTGCCGAATGTCATGGTCATCGCGTGTTTCATTCCACGTGCGGCGCCAAGGATTGCTTCGCCCGTCATTGCAGAGATCGCATCATTTTCCACCCGGCAGGGCAGCTTAAGCAAACCACTGAAGAAGTCCCTGAGCGGCACCCCGTCGAGATTTTCAAGATTGGTGCTCCCCTGGCGCATCGTTCCATCATGCTGCAGCAGGCCGCCAAAGCAGAGGCCCACAGCCTCTGGGCGATCATCGCGAGAAAAATCCGCAACGCAGCCGACTATAAGCTCTGCCAACTTGCTTCGGCTGATGCGGCCACCAGCAGGAAAGGCCGCTTGCGCTACGATGCTTTGCCTGTTCTTGATCTTGACGGCTTTTACTGTTGTTCCGCCAATATCCAAGCCAATGATGGACGACGATTTTACCACCGGAGGCCCTAAATGGTTATAAGGCGATCAGATAACACCAGATGAGCAATTCCGCACAGGGCAATGACCGCGCTGATTGCGGCAACCATCGACCAGCCCCCATGTGTCAGAGCTTGGCCGCCAATTGCAGAACCCAGCGCAACCCCCAGCAGAATGGCAGATGCATTGAGTGAAAGGAGAGCAGGTGCACGCTCGGGTGCAGTGGCGACGATGCGCGACTGCTGCGGCGTCATATATGACCAGCCTGACAAACTCCAAATGACCACGATCACTCCCAAAGTCACCGCCCCGACGGGGGCGACGACAATTGTGGGTAACAAAACCATCTGTGCAAGGCACAGAACGATCAATGTACGGGAGGGACCAAGACGATCAGCGGAGTAACCGCCAATGAAATTCCCGAATACGGCAGCGACCCCGAAAAGCACAAAATACGCTGCAACGCCATCGCGGCCGAACCCGTAACGTGCCTCGACCAAAGGGCCGAGATAGGTATAGACGACATAGATCGCGGTCATAAAAGTCGTCGAGTACAAGACGGGAAGAATTAATCGAGGTGTAAGGAGTGTTTTTCCAAGGACTGAGAGCGAGGTGGCTTGAAATGGCAGGGTCGCCGGAGTGCTAACAAACACCAGTACCGCCGCAACCAGCGCAAGACCTGCAATTACCCAAAACGTGTCGGCAATGCCGAAAGTATAACCGGCCCACGAGCCGAGTGGCACACCGAAAACTTGAGCGAGTGTCAGGCCGGCAAAGACTACGGAAAGAGCGCGTGCTCTGTTTTCTGGCTTGCTAAGCGTCACGGCCACGGCTGCCGCTCCCGGCGTGAACAGTCCTGCCCCCAACGCGACGACCACCCGCGATACTTGGAATTCAACGATGGAGCCGGCCATTGCGCTTCCTGCAGCACCCAGCCCAAATAGGACGAGACCCCCTGTCAGAGCCGAGCGCCTGGAAACTTTACCGGTCAGTGCGGTTACAAGTGGCGCGCCTAATGCATAAGCAATGGCATAGTAAGTTAATACCAACCCCGCGCGGTCAGGAGTTACTCTAAATGTATCGGCAATGGGCGAGATAAGGCCGATCACGACAAATGCGCCCAGTCCAATAACAAAATTGCCAGCGGAAAGCACGAACGGAAGTGGATTGGACCAGAAATGCTTCACAGTCTCGTCTGACTCATTGCGGAATGGGGATGCGTTTGAAATCGTTCCCCATCATCGATATTATGCGTGTTGATGGTTAGGTTTTCGCTTCAATTCGCCTAAGCTTCGCAACCCGCCGAAACACCCTGCCGGCGGGTTTAGCATTTCTCCGCCGGCCCCTGAAATCATCGCGGAGCGCAAGACCGCGTTGATTCCGAATTTCCAGCTAAAGCCGTCGTAAATTGATCCCTGATTCAAGCTTCTAATCGTCCCTCTACCGCGGTTCGAGGACGACTACGTCTGGCATCCACACTCCAGGGCCCCGGACCTGCCGCTGAAATGTACAGAAAGATGAAGCAGAATAGGATCGCAAGCTCGCCACCATTGTTGATTGGATAAAAATCCCGGGGGGCATGCGCCATGAAGTACGCAACAGCCATCATGCCCGATAGAATGAAAGCGGTGATTCTGGTGAACAGACCGAGCGTAATTAACGCGCCTCCGACAATTTCCAGCGCCCCGGTGAGCCCCGTAAATGAAAATAAAGAAACCCCTTCGGAAAAAGCCTTCGTCGCGGGGAACATCAGGAGCTTTGCGGACCCATGCGCGAAAAAGAGCAGCCCCGTCATCATCCGCAGAATCGACAAAAGCGAGCCGGTGTAAGTTGCAGTGGTTATTCCGTTGATCATTGTTCTGTTGTTCCTCTAGGGCAGGCTAAGGGCAGTGAACCATACGCACTTAGTTGCAGATTCAACAGAGTGCAAGTCGAGCGCACGGGGAATTCGACTAGCCGAACGGCATCACTGCAACGGAACAATCATACCGCTCGACGCTTGTCTGCACGCCACGGTGAGCCGGTGGTAGAGGAACATGCATGCGAACCTGGCCCGGGTTTGGACCTATGAAGCACATTGTTTTGCTGGGCGATTCCGTTTTCGACAATGCGGCTTACCTTGGTCCGCAGGAACCAGACGTCAGACGGCAATTGCAGGATCACCTGGGCCCGGGAGCACTCGCAACTTTGATGGCCCGCGATGGGTCGGTGCTGGCCGACATACCGGCTCAGTTGCGGACATTGCCAAGAGATGCGACCCACATTGTGATCAGTGCCGGTGGCAATGATGCCCTCGCAGTGTCTGGTGTTTTGGATGAACGGGTAGCGTCGGTGGCTGCAGCCCTGGAAAGATTGGCTACCGAGGCCGATCACTTCTCCCGCAAATATTTCGAGATGCTGCAGAATGCTTTGGTGCATAAGCGTTCGACGGCAGTATGCACGATTTACGAGCCCCGTTACCCCGACCCGAATAGACGAAGGATTGCCGCAGCTGCTTTGTCATTGCTGAATGACCGTATCACCAAGCAGGCCTTCGCGGCTCGCGTGACATTGATTGACCTGCGTCTGATATGCGATCAGGACGATGACTTCGCCAATCCAATTGAACCCTCGGTCAAAGGCGGAGACAAGATCGCAAGCGCCATGGCTGCCTTTGTCAAGGGTACGGTGTCCGCGAGAGTCATTGCAACATCGTAACGCGTAGCCCAGGAGAACTCTCCAGAATCGATCAATGCTCCCGCCCGCCAACCATGGCCCGGGTGATTGTTACTGCTCCTTCCACCACCGCTCTGCAATCTTCAGACCGTCATTCTCCCAGTTCGAAGCCACCTCGCCGTGGCCAAGGCTCTTCGAGCTGGCACTCACGAAATTGTTGAAAACCAGAACGATCTGTCCACTGTCGTCATGGACCAGCTGTTGAAGTTCGGCGTAAATGGCAGCGCGCTTGGCATCGTCGGTTTCCGCACGGGCCTTGATCAGCATCTCATCGAAATGAGGATTCTTCCAGAAAGTCTCGTTCCATGCCGCGTCGCCCGCATAAGCGGTGGTAAACATCCAGTCCGCTGTTGAGCGCCCGCTCCAGTAGGATGCACACCACGGCTTCTTCAGCCATACGTTATCCCAATACGCATCGTCCGCTTCGCGCTTTACATTCACGTCTATCCCGCACTTCGCTGCCGTTTCGCGGATCAGCGAGGCAGCGTCCACCGCTCCGGCGAAAGCGGCATCGGCCACCGACAGGTCCACCTTGAGGTTTTCCATTCCGGCTTTCTTCAAATGATGCTTTGCTTTTTCCGGATCGAATTTATGCTGGGGTTCAGGATTAATGGCGAACTTGATAGCCGGCGCTATGGGATTGTCGTTGGCTACCGTCGCATGCCCCAAAAAGATCTTCTTTGCGATCTCTTCCCGATCGATCGCCCATTTGATTGCCGTACGAACGTCCAAATTGTCGAAAGGGGCAACAGTGACATTCATCGGCAGAGTGTAATGGCCATAGCCTGTCTGCTCCAAGATATCGATCTTTGGATTACCTTGCAGCATATTGAGCGTTTTGAGATCGGCACGGCCGATGTAATCCACTTCGCCC
>DATFOT010000361.1:0-6659 GCA_035265265.1 Aestuariivirgaceae bacterium
GCGACGGAGCAGCGCGGCAGATTTTGCACTACCGGCGAGCATTGTCCTGTTGCCGTTCCCCTCAGGCAAACGTTCATACAGACACACTCACGCAGTTAGCTTCGGCCCCGACGGCGGTCGCGAATCAAGGATCGCGGCGGCCATCGCCCGGTATAGAGAAAAACCGCGCGGCTCACCATCGGCGTCCGCGCGGCATGGAGTGAATTTGGACGCAGTGTGACACGTATGCGCCTTGCCAAAGGGCGAATCGGGCTATCGCTCAGTAGCGATAGTGTTCGGGCTTGTAGGGACCTTCGGGCTTGACACCGATGTAGGAGGCTTGATCGGGCCTGAGCTCGGTCAGATGCACGCCCAGCTTGTCGAGGTGAAGCCTGGCTACTTTTTCATCGAGATGCTTCGGCAGGACATAAACCTCGTTGCCGTATTCGGCGTGGCGGTTCCAAAGCTCGATCTGCGCCAGTGTCTGATTGGTGAACGACGCCGACATGACGAAGCTCGGATGGCCCATGGCATTGCCGAGATTGACCAGCCTGCCTTCGGACAGAAGCACAATGCGGCGGCTATGAGGAAACTCGATGATGTCGACCTGCGGCTTGACGTTCGTCCATTTCAGATTGCGCAGCGCAGCCACCTGAATTTCATTGTCGAAATGGCCAATGTTGCAGACGATGGCCATGTCCTTCATTTGGCGCATATGGTCGATAGTGATGACGTCACGATTGCCGGTGGCGGTGACGAAGATGTCGGCCCGTTCGAGGACGTCCTCGATGCGCTGCACCTGAAAGCCATCCATGGCGGCCTGGAGAGCGCAGATCGGATCTACCTCGGTGACGACGACGATGGCGCCCGAGCCGCGCAACGACTGGGCGGAACCCTTTCCGACATCCCCATATCCGCAGACGAGGGCGAGCTTGCCTGCGAGCATGACGTCGGTGCCGCGACGAATGGCATCGACCAGAGATTCGCGGCAGCCGTATTTGTTGTCGAATTTCGACTTGGTGACACTGTCGTTGACGTTTATCGCGGGAAACGGCAGCCGACCCTGTTTCTGGAGCTCGTAGAGGCGATGAACGCCGGTCGTCGTTTCTTCGGTGACGCCGCGAATGCTGTCGCGAATGCGG
Organism: Aestuariivirgaceae bacterium; assembly: GCA_035265265.1. GTDB lineage: Bacteria > Pseudomonadota > Alphaproteobacteria > Rhizobiales > Aestuariivirgaceae > DATBLQ01. Next base: position 1,122 of record DATFOT010000361.1, read on the forward strand.
GAGAACCAGCCGGCGTTCGCCGCCAGCCGGCGCCGGATCACCTTGAACAGCGCCTCTTCCTCTTCGTTCGAGGGATTGTCGAGAAGGGCTGGTGTTTCCTCCGCACGCGCGCCGAGCAGAATGAAAAGCGTGGCATCGCCGCCGTCATCGAGGATCATGTTGGTGAGCCCGCCGTCGGGCCAATCGAACGTCCGGTCTATAAAGTCCCAATATTGCTGCAGTGATTCACCCTTGAAGGCGAAAACCGGAATGCCGGTCTCGGCGATGGCGGCGGCGGCATGATCCTGGGTGGAAAAGATATTGCAGGAGGCCCAGCGCAGCTTGGCGCCCAGATGAGCCAGGGTTTCGATGAGCACTGCGGTCTGGATCGTCATGTGGAGCGAACCGGTAATGCGCGCACCCGTCAGTGGCTTGCTGCTGCCGAATTCGTGCCTAAGCGCCATGAGGCCCGGCATTTCAATTTCGGCCATGCCGATCTCCTTGCGGCCCCAGCTGCCAAGGCTGATATCTGCGACGTGAAAATCGGCGAATTTGTTCATTTGCAGGATTTCCTTGGAATACCGCCCCGGGGAGGAGGGGTCGTCGAGCGCGCTATAGCAGCGCCATCGCCCGGCGGCAAGAACACATAAGGATTTCTTTATGTTAACTGTCAGTCCTCGCCGAAGCGGCTGGCGATGAGGCTGGCCAGCGCATCCAGCGCCGGCTCGGCGTCGCGGCCGGAGGCTTCGATAAGGATCGTCGAGCCCATTTGGGCGGCCAGCATCATCAATCCCATGATCGATGTCGCCGGAACGGTCTGGCCGTCGCGGCTGACGTTGATGTCGGCATCGAACTGCTCTGCACATTTGACGAATTTTGCCGAGGCGCGGGCATGAAGACCTCGGGCGTTGACGATCTCCACTTCGCGACGGAGAGGGTCTGCCACCATGTGTCAGTTACCGAGGATCTGACTCGCCACGCTGATATATTTGCGGCCGGCTTCCTGGGCCAGGGCAACGGCTTCCTTCAACGGGGCTTCATCGCGAACACGCACAAGCTTGATCAGCATCGGAAGATTGACACCGGCCAGCACCTCGACCTTGCCATGGTTCAGGGCAGAGATCGCCAGATTCGATGGCGTGCCGCCGAACATATCGGTGAGAATGATCACGCCCTGCCCGTTGCTGACGTGCTGCACGGCTTCCATGATGTGCCTGCGGCATCCCTCTATGTTGTCCTCGGGACCGATCGATATGGTGGCGATTTTTTCCTGCGGGCCGACGACATGCTCCAGAGCGGAGCGAAACTCAATGGCAAGCCTGCCATGAGCGACAATCACAAGGCCGATCATTTCTGATCTTTCTCCCATAAGGGCAATTCTCCGCGTGGCCTCGCGCGTATCTGCCCGGGGCGGTAGTGTACAACTTTCAGCGTTGGAGGGTGGATATCACAATCGGCGCCTCTACCGGAAGGCTGTCAAGTGCGGCTCTAACGCGCGCCGGGGCGGACGCACTCCGGGGGTCGAGACGCAGAAGCGGCAGATTCTGCCCGAGAATCATGAAGGTGAGATCCTCGGGCTCCGGCAGGCGTTCGATCGCCGCCGCATCGGAAAGCCTCACAACCAGCGCAAGGACGCTTTGTGGCCGGCATGGCAGTTCGAGGATGCCGAGGCCGCGTATTTCGATAAGGCCGCGTATGGCAGGCGGAGGACGGGCCAGAAGCCTGCCCTGATCCAATGTCACAATAACCTGGTCGTCGGACAAAAGGGTGGCGTTTTTCGCCTGGCCGTTCACGCCGAGGCCGGGCTGGTCGATGAGACGCAGGCCCAGGTCGGATTTTCCCGCGCCCGGGGGACCTATTATCAAGACACCGGCACCGTCGAAATCGATGCAGGTGCCGTGGCATAATTGCGTCAGGGCGCTTTCAGGATTCATCCTGTGGCTCCCAGTCTGCGGCAAGGGCAGGAATTCGGACGACAAAAGCGGCGCCAAGAATTGGCCGCTCACCGTTGGCGGCGGGCGGTCCATACCGGTTCTCCGCCCAGATGCGACCGCGGTGAGCTTCCGCGATCTGCTTGGAGATGCTTAGGCCCAGGCCGGAATTCTTGCCGAAATAGCCTTCCGGCCGATCGGTATAGAAACGGTCGAAAATCTTGTCGAGATTTTCGGGCCGAATGCCTGGACCTTCGTCTTCGACGCGGAATTCGACATCTCTCCTGGTACGGCGCAGGCGGACACCGACCTGCGTGCCAGGCCTGGTAAAGGACTGGGCATTGTCGACGAGATTGCGCACGACCTGGCCCAGGCGGTTGTCATGGCCGAGCACACGATAGGGCGAGGCATCACCGTCAACCCCCTTGGGAAGCCTGCCGAGTTCCAGCCGGATTTCCGGCAGCCCGGGGCTGCGGGTTTCATTAGCCAGCGAAATCACGGTTTCGAGCAGGCGGCGCATATCGACAGGATGGTTGCGGGCCCGGGCAAGCTCGGCGTCGAGCCGCGACGCATCGGAGATGTCGGTGATCAGCCGGTCGAGGCGCTTGACATCATCCTTGACGATCGCGGTCAGGCGATCGCGCTGATCAGTGGTCCTGGCATAGGGAAGCGTTTCAACCGCGCTGCGGAGAGAAGTCAGCGGGTTTTTCAGCTCATGGGATACGTCGGCGGCGAAAGCCTCAATGGCATCGATACGATTGTACAAGGCGGTGGTCATGTCGCGCAGGGAGCCCGACAGATGGCCGATCTCGTCGCGCCTCGAAGTAAAATCCGGGATTTCGACACGATTGTTGACGCCGCGCCCAACACGGTCGGCAGCGGCCGACAAGCGGCGAATGGGCTCGGCAATGTGCCCGGCGAGCAGCACCGAAAGCAGCATGGTGACGAGAACCGCGACGAGAAAGGTGAGCAGCACGGCCTTGCGCTCGCCGCGCAGGACCTTGTCGATCTCGCCGCCCTTGGTCGAGAGCACCAGCGAGCCCAGAACGGCACGAAAGCGCTGAATGGGAACCGCAACGGAGACGATGATCTCGTTTTCGTCGTTTACGCGCACGATCGATACCGAGGCGCCATTGAGCGCAGCCGTGACTTCGGGAAACTCGCGGCCATTCTCGAGGCCGTATTCCGGCTGACGAGGGTATTCGTTGCGGAACAGCCAATTATTGAACTTCTGCCAAAGGCCCAGGGCAAAATATTCATTGTGCGACTGGAGCGGAGGCAATTCGGTCTGCACGATGTCGCCGCGCGAATAGAGCCCGCGGCTGTCAACGACGAGAAGCCCGTCGCGATCGTAGATGCGACCACGAATGTCGGCTGTCGACACGAGGCGGCGGAGCACCGGGCCGGCACGCTCGGGATTGATGGGAAAGTCCAGGTTATTGAGCTCATCGACAGTCGGAGCAAACCGGCTGTCGGGACTGGTCTCCATCAGGCGATCGGGATCGAGAACGATGGAATCGGTATCCATCGACGCCGCGGAAGCAAGAGCCGCCGCGATGATCTGGCCTTGGGTGAGAAGGCTCTGGACACGGGCGTCAATGAGGCCCTGACGGAATTGATTGAGATATAGAATGCCGGAAACCAGTATGATGAGCCCGGCAATGTTCAGCAGCACGATGCGGCTCGTCAGCCTGGTGGGAGTCAAACGTATCGGCCAGCTGGGGCGACCCTCGCCCGCCGTGTGCGCCGCGTCGCCGGCTTGAGCAGATTCGTCCTGCTCGGCCCGGTCGGTCATCTCGACATTTGCCACCATTGACGATCTCACAATGACTGCGGCACTGCCGCTGACCGCTAGGCTTCCTTGAAGCGGTAGCCGACACCATACAGAGTTTCGATGGCTTCGAAGTCGTCGTCAACCTGCTTGAATTTCTTGCGCAGGCGCTTGATGTGACTGTCAATTGTGCGGTCGTCAACATAAACCTGATCATCATAGGCCGCGTCCATCAGGGCATCGCGGCTCTTCACGATGCCGGGGCGCTGGGCGAGAGCTTGAAGGATCAGAAATTCGGTCACTGTTAAGGTTACGGCTTTCCCATCCCAGGTGCAGGCATGACGGTCAGGGTCCATGACCAGCTTGCCGCGTTCGATAGCTTTGTTCATCTCGATAACGGGCGCAGAGCCATCCTTCGGGACGACGCGGCGGAGCACGGCCTTCACCCGCTCAACGAGGAGCCGCTGGGAGAAGGGCTTTCTGATGAAATCGTCCGCGCCCATCTTAAGGCCGAACAGCTCATCGATCTCGTCGTCCTTCGAGGTGAGGAAAATCACCGGCATGTCGGTGCGCTGGCGCAAGCGGCGGAGCAGCTCCATGCCATCCATGCGCGGCATCTTGATATCGAAGATCGCCATGTCGGGCGGATTGTCCTGAATGCCCTGCAGGGCCGCCACACCATCGGTATAGCTCTGCGTTTGGTATCCTTCCGCTTCGAGGACGATGCTCACCGAAGTGAGAATATTGCGATCGTCATCGACCAGTGCGATCACCGGCATCCGCTTTTGACCCATTTTGAGTTGTCCCTTGTGGCGCTCTAACCGGCGAGTTGGGGTAAAATGTGGCAAGGACCATACAACCGAACGGAGTACGGAGCCATGATTTCCAGCGAAAACATGCCACCCCCAGAGGCAACCGACGGGCTCGCCCAAGCGGTCAGAGGGCTCGTCGAGAGGGCACACAAGGGCGTGCTGGCGAGCCTGCTGCCACCCAACGGGGCGCCTTATGCGTCGCTGGTCAATGTGGCCAGCGATGACGGCGAACCCATCCTTCTACTTTCGCGGCTTGCCTGGCACACTCAGAACATCCTTGCGGATAATCGCGCCTGCCTCTTGATCAGCGAGGACGCGGAGGGAAAGGACCCGCTCGAAGGGCCGCGCGTGAGCTTGATCGGACGGCTCTCCCGCATCGAACGAAAGCAGGCGGAAGCGCGTTATTTCACCATACATCCGAAAGCCCGCTCCTATGCCCGTTTCGCCGATTTCAGCTTCTTCGGGCTCAACGTCGAAAAGGCGCATTATGTTGCTGGTTTCGGCCAAATCGTAACCATGGAAAGGTCGCAGTTATTCAAGGCAAGCCCCTGAAAAGACATAATACATGGCCCATGCCCGCTCTGTTTGCCGGACAGGCTAATTGTCACGTTGAGGCTGCAGAAAGGGTCCGTTATCATTTGGTCCGTTTCGAGAACACGGCATCGCGTCCCGCAGGACACTTCCCCCGGTGCCAAGCGGCAATCGGGGCGAAGGCGATGCGGCGGTTGCGACCAACCCGTTTGCCGGTTCACATTTGTTGCGCTTTTGGTTTCTACACGGGGGCATGCCAAGACAGTGAATGATGATCAGCGTTTCAATCCCGGCCCGAGTCTGGAAGAGATAGGGCTTGAGGGGAGCGGCACGGTTTACTGGAATTCGACCGCTGCCACGCTCTATGAAACTGCGGTGCGCCGCGGCGAAGGCGAGATCACCGAGTGCGGAGGGTTGGCGGTCACAACCGGGCGGCATACGGGCCGGTCCCCCGCCGACAAATATGTGGTCAAGGACAAGGCCACGGAGGGCACGATTTGGTGGGATAACAACC
>DATFOT010000362.1:0-3219 GCA_035265265.1 Aestuariivirgaceae bacterium
GTCAACGGGCTCCTGCCGGCCTTCGGCTTCATGCGCAACCGCCTTATCAACCTCGGCCTCTGGGTCAGCATGACGAGAACGCTCGAGGACCGCGAGCTCGCATCTCTGGGCGCCGAGCAGAACTGGGGCATGACGCCCGCCGACGCGCGCGACGGCATTACCATGCGGCTCCTTGCATCGCGCCGGCTGTTGCTGCGTGCCATCACCTATGCGGAACAGCGCTATCGTCCGCATACCCATGATCTGCCGCGCATTCGCGCGCTTCACCGGCGCATTCTCGAGCGCCGCTTTCCTCAACTCTCGCCGATAACGATCGAGCACACCTGGACAGGCTTCGTCTCGAAGAGCTGGAATGCCGAGCCGGCATTCGGGAAACTTGCACCGGGCGTGTATTCGGCCTGCGTGCAGAACGGGGTGGGCCTTGCCCGCGGCACCTATCAGGGAGAGCTCTGTGCCGACCTGATTGCCGGCGATCCGCATGAGCTCGTTCATGACATGCTCGCCCATGGACGGCCGAGCGCCATGCCGCCTGAGCCCCTGACGACCTGGGGCGCCAGGGCGCGCATCGCCTGGCTGGAATATCAGTCCCGCCGCGAACGTTGAGACTTCCACCGCCGGCGCGCTACTGGGCCTTTCCGCCTGCGGTCCGATTTGCTGTCGGATGGCTCGTCTCTTCGAGAGCTAGGCTCTTGGTAACGTCATGGAACCGGTATAGCCGCTCTGCGCTTTCAAAAATGATTTCCCGGTCCGGCAGAGGCTCGAGCGGTACTTTGAAGTATTCCCTAAGCACCATTCTGAAACTATTGACCGGAGTTGCGGTCTCCGCGATCGCCGACATGTCGCGGTCTGGGAAATAAAGGGCGTTCAGGATGGCCATCTTCTCCACGAGCTCCGATGGCGTGGCGGTAAGCCAGTCGGCCGGAGTGACATCGGCGCCAAGCCTCGTGATTTCATCGCCTGCGAAACGTTGGGGCCACGGACCCTCGTCTGACTGCAGAATGATGATCGGCTTCGGTCCGGGCCGCTTCAGCGTCCTGTCCAGAAACTTGAGAATCTCTCGATTGGTGAACATCACCTGGCGCGTATAGTTTTCCGCTCGCGTTCGCGATGTCGCCTCTTGGGCGCTGATGCAGCGACCATCTTCATCCAGGACGAAGGGCGGGTGCGGTACCAGGAAATGTGCAAAGACGAACCGCACCTTGCCGGGCTTCTCCGCCAGGGCCGTAAGTTCGCGGAAAGCCCGTTTTGAGCGCTGACACTGCATCAGCCGGTGATCGAACAACTCGAGCCCCGCGAGCTGCGCCACAAAGGGAATGAGCGATTGGTCGAGCATTGCCCGCAGGGGCTCTGGGATTGCCATTGTATTGTAATTGGCGTGCGCGAACCGGTTCACTCTTGTCGGTTCCCACCACGATCCGAAGAAATCGAACGTGTAACCCTGCGCGTCAAGAAACCGCCGCAGCCTGAAATCCTGCAGCATTTCGTAGAGCGGCACCCAGTCGTGCGACGAACGCGCCGCCTGGCCCCCCAGTCCGTTGAGATAATCGAGGTTGAGCGAGGAGATCAGCGAATGCGTCGTGCGCTGGTAATTGGCGAAGGATCGTTCTGCGACGGCAAAACCGCGCGCTTCCAGTTCGCGGATGAACGGCTCGTTATCGAAGCCGTAAATGTCCTTCAGCTGATCGCCCCGCGCGTAGCGGTCGAATATCAGGTAATAGATATCCCGTTTGTCGACGTTGGTTGCTTGTGCCGGCTGTGGCAGATCGGCAAAGGCTTGTTGGGCCATCACTCTGATGGCGGGCCGCTCGAACCATACCGGCGACCGGGCCATCGAAATCACCGGCACGGCGCACCAAATGCCGGCGAAAAGCGTAAGCGCGAGCCCCGCGTAGTGCCTGATCGGCGCCACCAGCACGACCGCGGCAATGGCGGCGGCGCAAAGCCCGATCCACGCGAGCTCACTTCCTTTGGCGGGAAAGAAGAACCCTGCTGCTATCACGCAGATGTAGAGTATGGCCCAAACGAGGTCCGCAAGCTCTCCCTTTCGCCATCCGGCCCTTAAGATAGCGCGGCCAGCAAAATAAATCGCCGAGGTGATCGCAAGACACACGAACAGCCAAGTTACTGCGAGCCGGTCTATATTGCCGCCAAACACCCGCAGCGCGGGTAGCGCCGCGAGCAGCCAGCCGTACAGCGGGACATTTCGCAAGCCGGCAATCATGTTCTCTCGAAGCTGTAGAGTGTGCGCCCCTGCGCCGACACCTGCTCGACGGCGACGATCCTCGCTTTGCTCTTCAGCGCGGCTTCGAATTTTGCCGCATCATAGTCGCAGAAAATATCTTCCCTTAACGCCAGCAGCTGTTGAACCGTCGGATCGGATTTCTGCACGAACTCGATGATGCCCTTGGGCGCCAGTGCCACGAGCCACGCGACAAGCTGATCGAGAGGCACATTTCTGCCGATCGCGAGATGATGCTCGAAGGCAAGCGCGATAAGCGCGTCTGCACCGCCGCGCTCCTGCGTGCTGCGGCGCTCGCGTCCCATCCACCCTTGGCCGGGGCTGGGATTTGCTCCGTCCTGATAGAGCGGCAGAAGATTGAGGCGCTTGGCTTTTGCTCTCGCGATCGCCCGCTCGAGAGCCCCTTGATCATAATCGAAGCCGACGGCGCATTTGGCGCCCGATGAAAGTGCAATATCCGCATATTCGCCGGTATTGCAGCCGACGTCCCAAAGCAGCTCGGGCTCGGCTTTGCGGCAAAATGCAGCGATGAAACGGCCCTTTGCCTCGCGCTCTTCTTCTCCATAAGTCGTCTGCTCGGCATAATGTTGCCACACCGTGGCGGCCGATCTCAGGGGCTGGAGATCGCTGATCCAGCGCCTGAGCTGATCGAGGATGGCGGAATGCGCATGCTTCGGGAGCTTTGTGTGCATTGCCCGTCGGATCGATGCGCCCTTGTCCACTGCGGCGGTCCGTTGCAGCCGCGCCTGCAATGTCACATGGGTAAGCAGGTTGAACGACAGATTGCGCCACCACGGCAGCAGGTCGGCCAGCTCTTGAGTGCCGATTCCTTCCAGCCGGCCGCGGTACCAGTCGTTATGGGCTATTCCGAATATCGCCCTGAGCAGCAGCGGATTGAGGAACTGCTCACAAAATTGTCTATGCCCGGCCCACGCCTCGCCTTCGCGATAACGCCGGAAAGACAACACGTCGATGAACAC
>DATFOT010000363.1:0-2685 GCA_035265265.1 Aestuariivirgaceae bacterium
AAGCATCGTCGCCGATTTCGAGCACCAATTTCTCGCCATTGACCCCCCCGGCCGCGTTGAGTTCCTCCACCGCCATCTCGGCGCCGCGCTTCAGCTGCTCGCCGAAGGAGGCGTATTGACCGGTCATCGGACCAGCGGCTGCGACGCGAATATCGGCGAGCGCGGCCGAGGCCGTCAGCGACAGGCCGAAACCCAGCGCCACGCCTGTTAGAAAAAGCTTTCTCATTCTCATACTCCCTGGTTAATCGCCGATTGCGGCGAACTCTTCTACTCCGCTATGCGACTGCCGCGCAGATCGGTTAAGAATTGGCGCGACACTAGCATTTCCGAAAGCCCTGTGTCAGCCTTCCGCCTTGCGTTCGCGCCAGGTGAACGGGCCTGTTCTTTCATAAATCCAACGATATTGCGTGGTCATCTGACTGGCTCGCTTCAGCCGGTAACCAAGAAGCGCGGCGGCGATCAGCACAATGCAGTCGACGACAAAATAATAGGGTGACAGCAGCGGCTCCTCGAACAACGCATAGTGGAAAAAGCGCACAGCTACGCCGAGCAGTAGCATGTAAAGTACCGCCTGCCAGATGGGCCGCCATTTCTGGGCGAGTGCACGCCCGGCAAGGAACGCGGCACCGCCGCCGAACACGACTGTAAGAAAGAAGAAGATCCAAAAATTATTTTCACTAACGAGACGTGCAATCGGCAAGTAAGAATTCCCTCTAATGAACGCCGCCTTCGAGATAGGCAGACCGGATCTCGTCGCGCGCAAGCAGCTCCTTGCCGGGACCCGACATGGTGATACGGCCGTTGACCATCACATAGCCGCGGTCGGCAAGCTTCAACGCGTGAAATGCATTCTGCTCCACGAGGAATACCGTGATGCCCTGGGTGCGGTTGAGTTCGCGAATGGTGGTGAAAATCTGCTTGACGATCAGCGGCGCGAGCCCGAGCGAGGGCTCATCGAGCAGCAGCAGTCGCGGGCGGGCCATCAATGCGCGCGCGATAGCGAGCATCTGCTGCTCGCCGCCGGAGAGCGTGCCGCCGCGCTGGCCCTGACGCTTGCGGAGAATGGGAAATAGAACAAAGGCGCGCTCGAGGTCTTCCTGAAAGTATTTCGGATCGGTAGTGGCAGCACCCATCTGAAGGTTCTCGAGCACCGACATGCGGGGAAATATGCGCCGGCCCTCGGGCGCCTGCGATATGCCCATGCGCATGATCTCATGGGTGGGGAGGTCGGTGATGTTTCGGCCGTTGTAGAGGATGCTTCCGGTGCGGGCGCGGTTGACGCCGCAGACCGTCATCATCAAAGTGGACTTGCCGGCCCCGTTCGAGCCGATGAGAGTGGCAATCTCTCCCTCATTGACGTCCATGTCGACGCCACGAAGGGCCTGAATGCGGCCATAGAAGGTTTCGACGCCCTTGATGCTGAGCAGCGGCCTGGTCATGGCTTGCCCTTCGCGGCTTCTGATTCAACTGCCTTCACGTCGCGAACGATTGCCTTGATGGCTTCGTCACCCTGTCTGGCGGCGGCCTCGAGTTCTTCCTCGTCAACGCCGAGATAGGCGCGAATGACGGCGGGATCAGTCCTGACTGCAGTGGCGGTGCCGTCCGAGAGTTTCTGCCCGTAATCGAGAACCACGACGTGATCGGAAATGCCCATGACGACGCTCATGTCATGCTCGATGAGAAGGATGCCGATCCTGTGGGTTTCACGAATATAGCGGAGAAGCCGGTTCAACTCTTCCGATTCGCGAGGGTTGAGACCGGCTGCCGGTTCATCGAGGCAGAGGAGCACGGGGTCCGTGCACATGGCGCGCGCGATCTCGAGGCGGCGCTGGGCGCCATAGGGCAAGTCGCCGGCCGGATCGTCGGCACGATCGGTCAGGCCAACTCTATCAAGCCAATACTTGCTTTTTTCGATGGCAGCTTTTTCCGCCGTTTTGTAACCGCGCAGGCCGAAAATGCCGGCAAGCGTGTAGCCCGAAGCACGCATCAGATAATTATGCTGCGAGATCATCAGATTCTCGAGCAGGGTCATGCCGCTGAAGAGCCGAATGTTCTGGAACGTTCGGGCGACCTTGGCGGTGGAGGAAATTCGGAAATCATCCATCCGCTCGAGAAGGAATTGCCTGTCGCCGTTGCGCAGGGTGATGCGGCCTTCGGTCGGCTTATAAAAGCCGGTCAGGCAGTTGAAGACGGTCGTCTTGCCGGCTCCGTTCGGCCCGATCAGTGCGGTGATGTCGCTGCGGCCCACTGAAAACGACACATCATCGACTGCCACCAAACCGCCGAATCGCATGGTCAGGTGCTCGACGGTAAGGATAGGATTTTCATTCCAGCTTTCCGCCATCAGCCGTGACCCTGCCCCACGAGATCGGCGGAGACCTTTTTCTTCTCCTTGAGAAACACCGTGGCCTCACGCGTCGACACCAATCCGCGCGGCCGCCAGAGCATGACCAGCACCATGGCGGTGCCGAACAGCAGCATGCGGAGCTGGGAAGGATCAAAATCCTGTCCGAAAACGAGCTTAAGGAAATAAAGTTGGCGAAGAGCCTCAAGTCCGCCGACCATCACGACAGCGGCAAGTACGACACCGAGCTGGCTCGACATGCCCCCCAGCACGACGATAGCGAGAATGGTGGCGGATTCAAGAAAGTTGAAGCTCTCCGGGGATATGAAGCCCTGTTTGGT
>DATFOT010000364.1:0-9030 GCA_035265265.1 Aestuariivirgaceae bacterium
ATGGGCTTCCCAATATCCATCGAGCCTTCCCTCGCCCACATAGGCAAGGCTGAGCGCACCCGAGCCGAGCCGATTGTATTCGCAATGAGCGGCGAGGCATGTCTCGACCGCGCGCGCATGGTCGCCGACCGGCCGCCGAAAGCTGAAACCCAGCCCGACGGTTGCCTCTTCGATTTTCGCAACTGAACTGGGGCGAATGGCCTTGCCGTTCCTGAAGGCACCTGCCCCCGTGGCGGCAGCATAGAAATCCTCGTTGACGGGATCGTAGATCACGCCAACGACCGGGCGCCCATCCCGGACGATGCCGAGCGACACGCACCAGAAGGGAATTCCTCTGATAAAATTGCTGGTGCCGTCGATCGGATCGACGATCCAGACGATATTGCTGCCGCGGTTTCGGAAACCTCCTTCTTCGCCGAGCACCGAATCCTTCGGAAACGCAGCGAGCACCGCCTCTGCAATCAATTTCTCACAAGCCTTGTCGGCCTCCGTAACCATGTCCTGCACGCCCTTGGACGTCACGCCGAGAGTTTCCCGCCGCCCATAATGGTGCATGGCAAGTTCGCCCGCTTTTCTCACGAACTCCTGCGCAAGACGGTACCTTTCCGCCAGATCTGCAGTCTTCTCTTTTGATGACATCACAAATCCTCGCAGTATAAACTGGCGTGATAAGGTCTCATCGGCCGATGTGGTCCACAGTTTCAAAAGACGTCAAAAGCAAACTAACAGCCAGGAGGAAATAATGAACAGACCATTTATCACCATCCTCAAGCTTGCCGCAGGTTCCGTCCTTTTCTCCCTGGTTCTGGCGAGCACGGCAGCAGCTCAAGGTGCGCTGACCGTCTATTGTTCGGTTCAGGAAGAATGGTGCCAGCTCATGGTCAATGACTTCCAGCGCGAGACCGGAATAAGCGTTGCCATGACCCGCAAGAGCTCCGGCGAGACTTTCGCCCAGGTGAAGGCCGAAGCGGCCAATCCGCGCGGCGACGTCTGGTGGGGCGGCACTGGCGATCCCCATCTGCAGGCCGCCGAAGAGGGACTGACGGAGGCCTACGACTCTCCCATGCTGGCGGAGCTCCAGCCATGGGCCGTCGCCCAGCATAAGACCGCCGGCGGCAAAACGGTGGGAATTTACATGGGCGCCCTGGGCTTTGGCTATAACGGCGACCTGTTGAAACAAAAGGGCCTTGCAGCACCGCAATGCTGGGCCGATCTGATCAAGCCCGAATTCAAGGGCGAGGTGCAGATCGCCAATCCGAATTCGTCGGGAACCGCCTATACCTTCCTGGCGACCATGGTCCAGCTCCAGGGCGAGGACAAGGCGTTTGAATATCTCAAGGCGCTCGATCAGAACATCAACCAGTACACCAAGTCCGGTGCCGCTCCCGCGCAGGCCGCTGCCCGCGGTGAGACGCTGATCGGCATTACCTTTCAGCATGATCTCGTGACGCCCAAAATCACTTCGAATGCGCCCCTTGTCACCGTGTCGCCCTGTGAAGGCACAGGATTCGAAGTCGGCTCCATGAGCATCATCAAGGGGGCGCAGAATCTGGACAACGCCAAGAAATGGTATGATTGGGCGCTTACCGCCAAGGGCCAGGCGCTTGGCGCGCAGGCGAACAGTTTCCAGATACCTTCCAACAAGCAGGCGCCCATTTCCGAGCACTCGCCGAAACTCGAGACGATCAAGCTTATCGACTATGATTTCGCCAAATTCGGGTCATCCGAGGAGCGCAAGCGCCTGTTGAGCAAATGGGACCAGGAGATCGGCGCAAAATAGTGCTGCTGTTTGAAGCGCCGGCGGGCAACGCCGGGTTCTCTTCATAGCCTGGTGAGTGAATGAGCAATGCGTCGGGGCAAATCGCCTGGGTGCTGCTAGGAGGCTGGGCCGGTCTCGTCCTGTTGCCTTGGTATGGGGTGGAGGGAGCGTTCTGGTCCTTTGCCTGGCTGAGTAGTTTGTTCGATCCCGCGACTGCCCCTGCGATCATCCAGGTGCTGGCCTACGAGCGCTATTGGCTGTGGCCGGTGATCGCCGCATTTCTCCTGCCGGTCGCGGGATTGGGTTTTGCCCGCAATGCCGGCGCCGCCATCCTCATCTTCTCGGGCGCTGCCGGTTTGCTGGCGTTTTTTCTTCAAGGCTTTCTGATCGGCATGAATGGCTGGTCGGTAGCCGGTATGGCGGAAAGCTTGGGTCCTGTCCCGCCGCAGGAAGGAATGGGTGCCGGCGCCCTGGTCGCCGCGATCTCGCTTTTTCTTTTGATGTCTCTGGGGCTCGCCCGGACCGGGGTGATGCGCGGCGACTTCTTTCTAGTCTCCTCCGCCACGCTGATTGCCGCCGCGATCACCTCCTTTGTGTTTTTTCCCGTTGCCAAGATTCTCATCGCCGCCGCGCTGGATGCCGATAGCTCATATTCGCTCTCCGCACTCGCTGCTCGCCTGAGTGATCCCGATATTTGGAAACTCACCTGCCTCTCGGGGAGCGCGCGCTGCGGCGTCGTGTGGAACAGCCTCGCCCTTGCGGTCGTCACCGGCATCACCACCACCCTCCTCGGCCTGGGTCTGGCTCTGCTGCACAAACGCACCGGCTTCCGCCCGAAGGCGCTGCTGCGCGGGCTCGCGGTGCTGCCCATTATCACCCCTCCTTTCGTGATAGGCCTCGGCATCATCCTCATTTTCGGCAGAACCGGCCTGATCACGGTGACGATGCACGAATGGCTCGCAATCCCACCGAGCCGCTGGATCTATGGCTTCGCCGGACTCATCATCGTCCAGACCTTGGCCTTTGCGCCCATTGCCTATCTCGTGCTGATCGGAGTCGTCGAAGGCATCAGCCCGTCGATGGAGGAAGCGGCGAGAACGCTCCGCGCCGACAAATGGCGCACCTTCACGACGGTGACATGGCCCCTGCTGCGCCCCGGCCTCGCCAATGCCTTTCTCATCGGCTTTGTCGAGAGCCTGGCCGATTTCGGTAATCCGCTCGTACTCGGTGGCAATTTCGACGTTCTGTCGACGGACATATTTTTCGCCATCGTCGGCTCTCAAAACGATCCAGGCCGAGCAGCTGCTCTGGCCATCGTTCTGCTCGCCCTGACGCTTTCCGCCTTTCTCCTGCAGCGGCAATGGCTCGGCCGTAAATCCTACACGACCGTCGCCGGCAAGGGTGACGCCGGTCTGCCCGCTCCGCTGCCGCGACGCATCACGCTTGTGGTGTATGCGGCGACTGTTCCATGGCTTGCATTCACTTTTGCCATTTATGCAATCATCTTGCTCGGCGGTTTCGTCCGCTCCCTCGGAATCGACAATAGCTTTACCCTGCAGCACTACATCACGGCCTTTGGCGTTGAATGGACCGGACATGGAATGCTCTGGACCGGCCGCGCCTGGCCTTCTTTCCTTACCACCATTGAATTGGCGGCCTTAGCTGCGCCCCCGACCGCCGCCATCGGCCTGCTCACTGCCTATCTGCTGAACCGCCAGCGCTTCATTGGCCGAACCGCTTTCGAGTTCATGACGATGTTAAGCTTTGCCATTCCGGGAACAGTGATCGGGGTCAGCTACATTCTTGCCTTCAATATTCCCCCGATCGAACTCACCAGCACCGCTCTTATCCTCGTGATTTGTTTCGTTTTCCGCAACCTGCCGGTCTCGATCAGGGCCGGCATCGCCACCCTGGCGCAGATCGACAAGAGCCTCGATGAATGTTCGCTGATGCTGCGTCACAGCACCTTCGCAACCGTACGGCGCGTGATCCTGCCCCTGCTACGCCCCGCGATCGTCGCCTCTCTTGTGTACTCCTTCGTTCGCGCCATCACTTCGGTGAGCGCCGTCATCTTTCTTGTCAGCGCGCAATATAATCTTGCCACGGCCTATATCGTCGGCCGCGTGGAGATATCGGATTTCGGCGTGGCGATCGCTTATAGTTCCGTGCTCATCGTGTTGATGATGCTCGTCATCGGCGCAATCCAATGGGCCGTAGGTGAGCAGCGGCGCCCAATTGCGTTGCGTGTCGTCCCGGTCATAAAGGGCGAACAATACGCATGAGGCCGGAAACTGCGATTGCGCAGGTGAGGCTGGAGAACGTCAGCAAGCAGTTCGGCTCTATCTTGGCCGTCGACGATGTTTCCGTTGACATTGCGCGCGGCAATCTGGTCACCCTCCTCGGGCCTTCCGGCTGCGGCAAGACCACCACGCTTCGGATGATCGCCGGGCTCGAACTGCCGACATCGGGCCGAATCCTGATCGCCGGCAAGGACGTGACACTGCTTCCGCCCAACGAGCGCGACGTGAGCATGGTGTTCCAGTCCTACGCCCTGTTCCCCCACATGACCGTGCTTGAAAACGTCGGCTATGGTCTTGCCGCGTCGGATCTCAATCTCAAAGCGCAGATCGCCAAGGCCCGCGAAGGCCTTCACCTGGTCGGTCTCGACGGCTACGACGACCGGCTCCCCTCGGAATTGTCGGGCGGGCAGCAGCAGCGCGTCGCCTGCGCCCGTGCCCTCGTGCTCGAACCGCAAGTGCTGCTGTTTGACGAGCCGCTCTCTAATCTAGATGCCAAGCTGCGGCGGCGCATGCGCGAAGACATCCGCGAGCTGCAGCTCAGTCTCGGCTTGACCTCTGTTTATGTGACCCACGATCAGGAGGAAGCTCTAGCCGTTTCGGACCTTATCATCGTGATGAACAAGGGTCGTGTAGCGCAAGTTGGTACGCCGCTCGAACTCTACGGCAGGCCGAGAGACTCCTTCGTCGCGGATTTCATCGGCGGCGCCAATCTCATTCCTTGCGAAATTGTCGGCCGTATCTCCGACAAGCAGATCACCGTGCGGCTCGGAACGAAAATCTTCATCCTCACTGATCGCGGCTATACGGGTGAGGAAAGCCTGCTCGTGCTTCGGCCCGGATCGGTGACGATGGCGATGAAGCCTGGGCAGGAGCCAAGCTTTGCTGCGACAATACGCAAGGCAACCTATCTCGGATCGCATTGGGAGTTTACCCTCGATAGCGAAATTGGAACGATCTTTGCCACCCAGCCAGCCGACCGGCGCTTCGCCGCTGGCAAAACAGTCTTCCTCCATCTAAAAATCGATGAGCTGACGATCGTCGCACCCGCCGATGGGAGTGAAATATCTTCCTCCGTTGCTACGTCAAAAGCCGCCACAGCAGCGGAAGCAGGATCGCCGTAAGCACTCCGTTGAGTCCCATCGCCAGTCCGGCAAAGGCGCCCGCCGCCTCATTCACCTGAACTGCACGTGCCGTGCCGATCCGATGAGCCGCCGTACCGATGACAAGCCCGCGCGCCGCCCAGTCGGTAATCCCCAGACGAGAGTTTCCCCGGCCAGGTGAAAGCTGGAAAGCATGGCGATATACCTGAGCATGAAATTCCCCCGTCCCGCAGCTCAACTCGCTATTCCGCGGCCTCCGGCATCTCCGCCTGCCCGGCGGAATTCCGTTCCGCGCCTGTTGCTGCGGCAGCCCGCGTCCGCCCGCTGGTCATGCGGCGCCGGTCGCGCGCCACAAAGGTATAGACGGCGGGCGTAAGGAACAGCGTGAACATAGTGCCTACCGTCATGCCGGCAGCGATGACGAGGCCGATGTCGAAGCGGCTCTTGGCACCCGCGCCGTCGGCGATGAGCAGGGGCACCATGCCGACCACCATTGCCGCCGTCGTCATCAGGATCGGCCGCAAGCGTACTGCGGCTGACCTTTCGATCGCGGCACGCCGGTCGAGCCCTTCCTCCTCCTGGAGGCGATTGGCGAACTCCACCATCATAATGCCGTGCTTCGAAATGAGGCCGATGAGTGTCACAAGCCCGATCTGCGTATAGATGTTGATCGAGGCTAAACCGAGATTCATTGGCAGCAACGCGCCGAACATCGCTGTGGGCAGCCCCACGAGGATGATCAATGGATCGCGAAAGCTTTCGAACTGTGCTGCCAGCACCAGATAGATGATGATCAGCGCGAAGAAGAACGTCACTGCGAGCGTGTTGCCTTCCTGAACATACTGCCGCGCTTCCCCGCCCCAGTCGTAGGACATTCCATTGGGAAGCAGCTCGGCCGATTTGGCTTTCATGAAATCTACGGCCTCCCCCATGCTCCGTCCTGGGAACACCACGCCCGAGATCGTCGCCGAATTGAGCTGCTGGAATGTGTTGAGCGCCGTCGGCTGCACCGACCGCTCGAGTGTCGCGAAGTTGGACAAAGGCACCATGTCGCCTGATCGTGCCCGCACTCTGTATTGCAGCAGCCAGTCCGGCGATTCGCGGAAGTCCCGCGGCACCTGCGGAATGACTTGATAGCTGCGGCCTTCCAAATTGAACCGGTTCACGTAATTGCCGCCGAGGAGAATGGCGAGCGTGCTGCCGACATCCTCCATGGAAACTCCGGCCTGATTAGCCTTGTCGCGGTCGATTTTCACTTCCACCTGCGGTGTGTCGAAGCGCAGATCACCGTCGGTGAAGATGAAGAGCCCGCTCTTCTGTGCCTCCTGGTTGATCTTGTCGAGCATCTCTGCCAGTTCGCGGTGATCGCGCGAGGAGGTCAGCACATATTGGAACGGCGGCCCGCCCGAACTGCCAGGCAGCGACGGCGGCGCGAACAGAAACGCCTGCACGCCTGCGACGCCGGAAAGCCTCGGTTGCAGCTCCTGCATGAGTTGCTGATGGTTTCGCTCGCGCTGGTCCCAGGGCTTGAACAACACGCCGCCGAAGGCCGAATGCACGCCCTGGAAACCCATGATGGCGAAGTAGTTCTGAGATTCCGGTGGCGAGCGCAGCACTTTGCCCACTTCATCCATGTAGAGTTCGAGATAATCGAGATTGGCATATTGGGGCGAGTTGACCAGCGCGAACAGCGCGCCTTGATCTTCAGCCGGCGCCAGTTCCCGCTGTGTGGTCTGGTACATCAGCCCCACCGCCCCCAGCACGCAGACCAGCAGGAAGATCATCGCCGCCCGGTAATTCAGGGAATTATGGAGCCTGCGCTCATAGAAGCGCTTTAGGCTTTCGAAGCGCCTGTCGAGGAACTTGGCAAACCTGCCGCCCTGCTTGTCGACTTTCAGCAGCCTCGAGCACATCATCGGCGAAAGTGTGAGTGCGACCACCCCCGACACGACCACTGCCCCCGCCAAGGTGAAGGCAAATTCGCGGAACAATGTGCCCGTCAGTCCTGTTGTGAACCCGATCGGCGCATATACAGCGGCCAAGGTGATGGTCATGCTGATGACCGGCAGCGCGATCTCTCGTGCACCTCGCAGTGCCGCCGAGAACCGGTCCATCCCCTCCTCCATATGCCGGTGGATGTTTTCCACGACGACGATGGCGTCATCGACGACAAGACCGATGGCAAGCACCAGAGCGAGAAGCGTGAGCAAATTAAGGGAATAGCCCAGCGCCGTCAGCAGCAGCAGCACGCCGATCAGCGATAACGGGATGGTGACGATCGGGATGAACGTCGAGCGTATCGAGCCCAGGAACAGGAAGATGACGATGACGACAATGATGGCGGCTTCGCCGAGCGTCCTGGCCACTTCTTCTATCGATTCCCGAATGAAGGTCGTCGCGTCATAGGCAATCGCCGCTTTCAGCCCGCTTGGCATCTCGGCCTGGATGGCGGGTATCGCCGCGCGAACATCCGATATCACCGTGAGCGGATTTGCCGAGGGTGCCGCATAAACCCCGATAAACACCGCCTTCAGCCCGTTGAACACCGAGGACGAATTGAAATTTTCCGGCCCGAGCTCGATCCGGGCGATCTGCCCCAGCCGGATCAGCGTTCCCTCGCGCGTGGCCACCACCAGATTCTCAAATCCCCCCACATCGCTGAGCGAAGTCTGAGCATTGATGTTGGTCTGTACGTAATTGCCCTTGATCTCGCCGGCGGCCGTGGTGAAGTTGTTGGTCCGCAGCGCGGCATTGACATCGAGCGGAGTGACCCCCAGCGCAGCCATGCGGTCGGGGTTGAGCCAGATGCGCATTGCGAACGTCTGTCCGCCGAGAATCTCCGCATTGGCGACCCCGCTGATCGACTGCAACTTCGGCTGGATCACGCGGTTGAGATAGTCGCTGATCTGCGAGGATGACATCACATCGGAATTGAACCCGATGTACATCAGCGCGAAACCCTCCCCGGTGGTCCGAGTGACGATCGGATCATTGGCCTCGCGCGGCAGGATTCCCGCAACCTGGTTTACTTTGGAAAGCACGTCCGAGGCGGCTCGGTCGGCATCGGCGTCGAGCTTGAGGTTCAGCGTCACCGTGCTGACGTTTTGCGCCGAGGAGGACGTCAGCGTGTCGATGCCTTCGGCACTTGCCACAGCCTGCTGAATTGGCGTGGTGATGAACCCCTTGATCTGATCAGCATTGGCGCCGGGATAACCGGTCGTGACGGTGATCGTCGTCTTGGTGATCTCGGGATATTGCCTGATCGGCAATTTCCATCCCGCCTGCAATCCCGCGAGCAGGATGAGAAGGCTTACGACGGAGGCAAGCACCGGCCGCTTTATGAAGAGATCGGTAAAAGCGCCCATGACTTACTCGATACCGGTCCCGACCGGCCTGTTGAGAGCCACCGAATTGTCGATGCGGACATTGGTGCCTGGTCTGAGCTTCAGCTGGCCGACAGTCACGACCTGCTCACCCTCCTTCAGTCCCTGGGGCACCGACACTCTGTCGCCGCGGACCTCTCCCGCCTTGACAAACCGCCTTTCGACCTGGAGAGCGGGTTCCGGAGATGGCTGAACGCCCTGCCCGGAATTTTGGTCGGGAGTTGCCGGCTGGCTCTTGCCCGGAATGACCACATAGACTGAATCGCCATAAAGGCTATAGGTCACGGCGGTACGCGCCACGGTAAGAACCGGCTGCGGCGCGTCGACGATAACCTTGACGTCGGCAAACATGCCGGGAAGAATTTTGCCCTCTGGATTTGGCAGCACGCTGCGCACCGCGATCACGCGCGTGGTCTCGTTGATCCTGGGGTCGATCACGTCGATTTTGCCGTTAAAGCTCGCCTGCGGATAGGCGCTGAACAACGCTT